>JAIFMA010000121.1 GCA_020048795.1 Rhodoferax sp. | reverse complement strand
TACGCTGGCGCAGCGCCTCGTACAGGCAGACCCCGCTGGCCACTGACACGTTCAGGCTTTCAACCGCACCGCGCATCGGAATGCTGACCAGTTCGTCGCAGGTCTTGGCGGTAAGCTGGCGCATGCCATCACCCTCGGCACCCAGCACCAGCGCCACCGGGCCCTTCAGGTCGGCCTGGTACAGGGTTTTGCCGGCCCCATCGCTAGTGCCAATGATCCAGATGTTGCGCTCCTTGAGCTCGTTCAAGGTGCGTGCCAGATTGGTCACCATGAAGTAGGGAACGGTTTCTGCCGCACCGCTGGCCACTTTGGCCACCGTGGCGTTAATACCTGCAGCGTGATCTTTGGGCGCAATCACCGCGTGCACACCGGCCCCATCAGCCACGCGCAGGCAGGCACCCAGGTTGTGCGGGTCAGTCACACCGTCGAGCACCAGAATCAGCGGCTGCTCGCGCTGTTGCGCAGGTTTGGTGGCCTGGGCGGCTTCGAGCTGCTCCAGCAGTTCGTCCAGCGACTTCACCTGAGTGAGCTCATGGACCCGTGCCGCAACACCCTGATGGCCGTGGCTGCCTGACATTTTGGCCAGGCGCATGCCGTCCGCTTCAATCAGCCGCACGCCTGATTCATTCACCCGGTCGACAAACTGGCGCATGCGTGCATCGCGGCGGGTCGGGTCGAAAAACACTTCAACAATGGATTGGGGTGCAGTTTTCAGACGCACACCGACGGCATGAAAGCCGAACAGGACTTTGGGATTGGACATGGGTGAATTATCGCTGGCGGTGTTCAGCGGCATCATGACGGGCGTCCTCAAGCACTCGGTTCAAGTGCTGGCTTGCCTGAAAGTGGCACCGGCACCTCGCATAGCCACACCGTCTTCATAACGAATCAGCTCCCAGCCCTGATGCAATATGCGCCAGCAGCAATCAAAAATATAGCAAGCAGGGTCGCCTAAAATCGCGCAACCGCCGCGTCATCCCTCCGCAAGCGACTGGCACTAACATTGCTTGTATCTGACAGTTGTCAAACGTCCCGTTTTTTTGATTCAAAGCCCGCCTTTTGGGACTTTTTTGAGACCTCTCCATGACCATTCATGCTGCGCTGAACCACGTTACCCACTACACCTACGACCGGCTGGTCAACCTGGGCCCGCAAACCATCCGCCTGCGCCCTGCCCCCCACTGCCGCAGCAAGATCATTTCGTATTCGCTCAAGGTTGAGCCCGCAGGCCACTTTGTCAACTGGCAACAAGACCCGTTTGCCAATTACCAGGCGCGCCTGGTGTTTCCGGAGAAAACCAAAGAGTTCAAGGTCACCGTCGATGTGGTGATGGACATGGCGGTCTACAACCCGTTTGACTTCTTTCTGGAGCCCGAGGCTGAAGAGTTTCCATTCAGCTATCAAGCCGACCTGAAACAGGAGCTGGCACCCTACCTGATCCCGGACCCGGTGACACCGTTGCTACAGGCGCAGCTTGACAAGATCGACCGCACCAAGCGCCGCAGTGTGATCTTTCTGGTGGACCTCAACACCATGGTGCATCACGACATCAAGTACACCATCCGCATGGAGCCAGGGGTGCAAACGCCTGAAGAAACACTTTCGTTGGCATCAGGCTCATGCCGTGATTCAGCGTGGCTGATGGTGCAACTGCTGCGCAACTGTGGTCTGGCGGCGCGCTTTGTGTCAGGTTATCTGATCCAGCTCAAACCCGACGTGAAGGCGCTTGACGGCCCGAGCGGCACCGAAGTCGACTTTACCGACCTGCACGCATGGTGCGAGGTCTATTTGCCCGGTGCTGGCTGGGTGGGTCTGGACGCTACCTCGGGTCTGCTGGCCGGCGAAGGCCATATTCCGCTGGCTTGCACCCCACAGCCCTCCGGTGCCGCACCAATTGAGGGCGGCGTGGATGAGTCCGAGGTCGAATTTGCCCACCACATGGCCATCACGCGCATTTACGAGGCACCGCGCGTCACCAAACCCTACACCGAAGAGCAATGGGCGGCAGTGATGGCGCTGGGTGATGCGGTCGATCAGGAGCTGGCTGACAACGACGTGCGCATGACCATGGGTGGCGAACCCACGTTTGTCGCGGTGAATGACCGTGATGCACCCGAATGGAACACCGATGCACTGGGCCCAACCAAACGTGGTTATGCCACCGAATTGGTGCACAAGCTGCGCCAAGAGTACGGCCAGGGTGGTTTTTTGCATTTTGGCCAGGGCAAGTGGTATCCGGGTGAACAATTACCGCGCTGGGCCCTGAACATTTACTGGCGCAAAGACCGTGAACCGGTGTGGGCCAACCCGGCCCTGTTTGCCGACGAACGTGTGCCCAGCCACTACACCAGTGCCGATGCGCAGCGCTTTACCACGCTGCTGGCGGCCAAGCTGGGTGTGACACCCAAGTTCATCCAGACCGCTTACGAGGACACCTGGTATTACCTGTGGCGCGAGCGTCGCCTGCCGGTCAATGTTGACCCGTTCAACGCCAAACTTGACGACGAAATGGAGCGCGCCCGTCTGCGCCGGGTGTTTGAGCAAAAGCTCGACTCACCCATTGGATATGTGCTTCCGGTCAAAGTTGCGCGGCCTGGACCACCGGGCCGTGGTTTTTGCGCGATGAACGCATGTATTTGATGCCCGGTGACTCGCCCATGGGCCTGCGCCTGCCGCTTGATTCATTGCCCTGGGTCAGCGAGGCTGATTTTCCGTACCTGATCGAGCAAGACCCATCGACCCTGCGCGACGCTTTGCCGATCTACCACGTCATGGCATCTCGCTATGCTGTTGATAGCATCTCAGGCATTACCGACGAGGGCTATGGCCGCATTAGTACGTCAGGCGATGCCGCACCCATGGTCGCTGCACCGATGGCTCCCGGCAAAGCCGGTCTGGCGCTGGGAGTGGCTCGGCGCGCCGCCGCGCAAGCCGCGGTGGCGGCTGCGCGTGCATCCGTGGCCGTGCCCTATGTGGCGGGCAGCGGGCCGCTGTCTGAAGCCACTCGCAAATTCCAGCACGCCACCGGTTCTGCTGAGGCATCTGGCACCAATTACACAAGCTACGCCCAAAGCACTCTACAGTCTGAGCCGGCTGAATTTGTTCGCGCGCCCAATGCCCACGAGTCGGCACACTGGGTGACGCGCACCGCACTGTGTGTGGAAGTGCGCGACCCGCGCCGCGCCAGCGGCCCCAAGGCTGAAGCAGTGGGTAACAAGTCTGGTGTCATCTACGTCTTCATGCCGCCGCTGGAACGGCTGGAGTATTACCTGGACCTGCTGGCCGCCATTGAGGCCACTGCGCAAGAGCTGGGCGTAAAAATCGTGCTGGAGGGCTACCCACCGCCACGCGACCCACGCCTGAAACTCCTGAGCGTGACGCCCGACCCCGGTGTCATTGAAGTCAACATCCACCCGGTGACCCACTGGAAAGAGCTGGTTTACAACACCGAGTTCTTGTACAACGCGGCGTTCGAGTCGCGTCTCTCTGCCGAAAAATTCATGACCGACGGGCGCCACACCGGCACCGGCGGCGGCAACCATTTTGTGATGGGTGGTGCCACGCCAGCGGACAGCCCGTTTTTGCGCAAACCCGAGCTGTTGGCCAGTCTGCTGCTGTATTGGCACAACCACCCATCGCTGAGTTATTTGTTCAGCGGCATGTTTGTCGGGCCGACCAGCCAGGCACCGCGTGTGGATGAAGCGCGCAACGACCAGTTGTACGAACTGGAAATTGCGATTGAGCAGATTTACAAAAACCGTGAGTTGTACGGCCAGTCGATGCCCCCGTGGCTGGTCGACCGTACGCTGCGCAACATCCTGATCGACGCCACCGGCAACACCCACCGCAGCGAGTTTTCGATTGACAAGATGTATTCGCCCGATTCCAGCACTGGCCGCCTGGGCCTGCTGGAACTGCGCGCCTTTGAGATGCCGCCGCACCCGCACATGAGCAGCGTGCAACAACTGCTGCTGCGTGCCCTGGTGGCATGTTTCTGGAAAACCCCCTACCAGGTGCCTGCCACGCGCTGGGGTACCGAGTTGCATGACCGCTTCATGCTGCCCAAGTTCATCGAGATGGATTTCCACGATGTAATGGCCGAGATGCGCGCGGCCGGTTATGCCTTTGATGAAAGCTGGTTTGCACCCCATGTCGAGTTCCGTTTTCCGCTGATTGGCTCAGTCTGCTCGGCTGGCATTGAATTGACGCTGCGCAACGCGTTGGAGCCGTGGCATGTGATGGGTGAAGAAGGCGCACCAGGCGGTACTGCACGATATGTGGACTCGTCGCTGGAGCGTATCGAAGTGCGCGTGACCGGCCTGAACCAGAGCCGTTATGTGATCACCTGCAATGGGCAGGCCATGTCGCTGCAGCCCACCGGGGTGGTGGGTGAATATGTGGCGGGCGTGCGTTACAAGGCCTGGAACCCGCCCAGCAGCCTGCACCCCAGCATTGGTGTGCACGCGCCGCTGACCTTTGACATCGTCGATACCTGGATGAAGCGTTCATTGGGTGGCTGCCAGTACCATGTGGCACACCCGGGTGGCTTGAGCTACCAGGCGCTGCCGGTGAACGCCAACGAGGCCGAGAGCCGCCGCCTGTCGCGCTTTAGCGCTGGCGGCCACACGCCGGGCGTGCTGGTGGTGCCACCAGCCACCATCAACGTGCCAGCCAGCCGCGAGTTTCCGTTCACGCTGGATTTGCGCCGGAACTAGTAAGCCGTTTCATCAAAATTCTGACAAAATCAAATTGATGATTTGTTACGACGGGTCAGGCGTGAGGAGGTGCCACCGCCGTAGCTGGTGTCAAGACGAACAACAACGCCAGACTGGAAACGACGCAATTCTCATATTTGCGTTTGCATGAGTGCCGTGCGCAGTTGGGCCACATCCATGCCCAGATCATCAGCGAAGGCTTCCATCGTCTTGCCGCTGCCCTGATAGGCCCTGACCAAAGCTGCGTGGCGCGCGCGCTGTTGATCCACCTCAATCATGGCTTCTTCGAGTACCGCTGAAACACTGTCTTGCAGCACCGGCAATCGACTCAGGTAGTCTTGGCGAGTCAGCCCGCTGGCGGCGTAGGCTGACACCAGTTGGCGTTGCAGTTTAGGCAGCAAATCATCTGGGGTACGAGCCTGCCGACGGTGATGCAATTCCACAATGGACAGGAAAACATGCTCAGGGGCAACGTTGTCGACCGCTTGTCCCTGCAGATCGTGGCGCTTGTTGGCCGCTGCCACGCTTTGCAAGTATCGGGTGGAGCGGGTGTGTACACCGAGTGCCGCCTTGAGCGCATCGCGTTTGAAAACATCCGGATGGGCGGCCAGCAAGTCTTGGAATACACCCAGCTTCAGAGGTAAAAAACGCTGGCCAAACAGGTATGGATAAAGCTCAAACAATTTTTCCAGCACAGGTGCCACCGCTGCGAATCGTTCCTTCTTGCGGCTTGGGGTGCTGGGCGGGCTTGCCTGCTGGTGCAAATCGTCGACAGCTACAGCTTCTGCAGGGACTTGGGTTGTGGTGTCGGTGAGCTCAGGGGTGATTTCTGTCGGAGTATCGTTCATGGCTTGGATCAGTTGGATTAACCCACGATTGTCATCCAAAGCGTCACTTCGCTGGCATACTCGCAAACCATGAACCAAGCCCAATCGTCGCAAACCTATAGGCGCCACCCCGCTTCGAGCATCCCGGAGCTGATGGCACACTACTGGGTGACTGCCGGGCATTTTGACGAAGTGCGAGGTCAAGGTTGTAACCCCACTGTCGGGCCAATTGATGGCGCTACGTTTTCTGTAGCTACGAATAAAGACATGGAGAGGGCTTGGGGGCAATTTTTCGAACAATTGGCAACCGATACTGTGACCGAGATGGATCAGCGCAGCAACAGCCTGGCACGTCAGGTGCGCGACAACGGCATCACTTACAACGTCTATGCGGACGAAAACGGCCCACAGCGGCCATGGTCACTCGACTTGTTTCCGCTGATTGTGGATGCCAAAAGCTGGCATCACATTGAGACGGGCGTGCTACAGCGAGTGCGCCTGCTTGAACACGTCATGGCCGATGTCTATGGCGCACAAAGTTTGCTCATGTCTGGCTTCCTGCCACCCGCGCTGGTGCAGGGGCATCCGGGGTATTTGCGCGCCATGCATGGTATTGAGCCGGTCGGTGGCCGCTATCTGCATATCGCCGCGTTTGACCTGGCGCGTGGGCCCGATGGCAACTGGTGGGTGGTCGGGCAACGCACCCAGGCACCATCGGGATTGGGCTACCTGCTGGAAAACCGCCTGGCGATATCGGCCCAGTTTGCAACAGCTTTTGACTCACTCAACGTGCAGCGTCTGGCAGGCACTTACCGCGCGCTCATGGAAAGCCTGCGCAGCATGAGTCCGATGGGGCAGGACGCGCATCTGGCGCTGTTGACACCGGGACCGTATAACGAAACCTATTTTGAACATGCCTACCTGGCTCGCTACCTGGGGCTGACCCTGGTGGAAGGCAGCGACCTGTTGGTACGCGATGAAAAAGTCTTTCTGAAAACCCTCAAGGGCCTGGTGCCGGTGCATGGACTGCTCAAGCGGGTCGATGACCAATACATGGATCCGCTGGAGTTGCGTGCCGACTCGACCCTCGGGGTACCAGGACTGCTGCAGGCGATTCGCGCCGGCAATGTGCTGGTGGCCAACACGCCCGGCTCGGCATTCCTGGAGTCCCCTGCCCTGCTAGGTTTTTTGCCGGCCCTGTCACGCCACCTGTTTAACGAAGACCTGAGCCTGCCGGCACTGCCAACCTGGTGGTGCGGTGAACGTAGTGCCCTGTTGGATGCCCTGCCACGCCTGCGCGAATGTGCCATCAAGCCAACCTACCCTGGATCGGCCAGTCATGCCGGTTTTGACGCTGTGTTGGGGGCCAGGCAGGATGCGCGGGCACTTGATGAGTGGGCCGGACGCATCCTGCGCCGCCCGGAAGAACACACGGTTCAGGCTTACTCCCCACTGTCACAATTGCCAACCTGGCAGGTCGGGCACCCGTTGGTCACCGGCAGCCACAGTGGTTTTCTGGCCCGCTCCGTGATGCTGCGAGTGTTTGCCGTATCGGACCGGCAAGGTTGGCGCGTGCTTCCTGGCGGCTTGGCCAGGGTGGCCAGCGTCGGCAATGAGATTATTTCGATGCAACGCGGTGGCAGCAGCGCCGATGTCTGGGCCTTGACCCAGGGTGAGGTTGACCACTCAACCTTGCTGCACCCGCATCTGACCCCTGAGAGTCTGATGCAGCGCAAACGCCTTGTCACCAGTCGCGCCGCCGAAAATCTGTTTTGGCTGGGTCGCTATACCGAACGCACTGAAAACACGCTGCGCCTGGCCCGCCTGACACTCGAATGTCTGCATGGCGAAGAGCAGACTTCTGCACCGTTGCTGGCTTGGCTGGGCCAGATGGCACAGGCCAACACACTGGTACTGCCCGGCGTGCCGACGCCAACCCAGGCAGCGCGGGTATTTGAGCGCAGCCTGATCGACAGCCTGGGAAGCACAACCGGTGCCACCAGTGTTGGCTACTATCTGCGCGCCCTGAAAATGACGGCTTCGAGCGTTCGAGAGCGTCTCTCGCAAGAGCATTGGCGCATCATTACGCGCGCCGAAGAAGAGCTGTTTGCCCGCTTTGCCGACCATCGTCACCGTGGTGATCGCTCGGCGTTACATGCCCTCGAGATCTTGAAAGACACTGGCGAACACATGGCCGCCATCACGGGTGCCCAAACCGACCGCATGACGCGGGATGACGGCTGGCGTCTGCTCAGCATTGGCCGACACATCGAGCGGCTGGCGTTTTTGTCTTCGTCGCTGAGCCGGGCCCTGGCTTGCGCAAGCCTGGACTCCGAGGGTGGCTTTGATGCCATGATCGAGTTGTTTGACAACGCCATCACGTTCCATGCACAGTTTCAACAGAGCCGCGATATGGCAGCACTGATTGATCTGCTGGTGATTGACGGTGACAACCCGCGCTCGGTGTCTTGGGTGGCACATACCCTGCGGGGTCGACTGGCCAAGTTGGCGGGTACCGAACCCACCGAACTCAGCACCCTGTCGCTCAAGGTACCCAACCCCAAAGCCTGGGGCTTGAGTCAGTTGTGTGAGCGCAGCATGGACATGGTCACGCCAGAGCTCGGCAGTCACAACACGGAATCGGTGCCAACGCAACGTTACACCCTGCTGCGGGAGTTGCTTTACCAGTGCACCCAGGCCGCCTACGAAGTGTCTGAGGAAATCAGCGCCACCTACTTCACCCACTCGGATCTGGCCAATCGCAGTGTGGGAACCTCATGAGACTGCAAATCACCCATGAGACGGTGTATGACTACAGCCCGTCGGTAGAAACAGCGCAACACATGGTGTATCTCACGCCGATGCACACGAGCACACAACAATTGCTTGGCCAGCGGCTAATCGTCACCCCGCAACCGACCCGGATCAATGCCATGCAGGATGTGTTTGGCAACACCCGCAGCTTCTTTTCGCTGCAGGTACCCCACCGGCAGTTGCGCGTGGTCAGTCACAGCGAAGTCTTGACCCAGGCCTGCGCTTTGCCTGAAAGCAACATGAGTTGGGAGCGCGCGCGCGAGGCGTTCCGATACCGTGCCGGTGCCGCGTTTGATGCAGCCAACGAATTTGTCTTTGCCTCGCCCATGGTGCCAAGGCAGGGTGAATTTGCGACTTATGCGCGCACCAGCTTTGCACCGGACAGGGCTTTGCTGGCAAGCGCGTTGGACCTGATGCACCGTATTCACGGTGAATTCTCTTACGAAAGTCAAAGCACCGAAGTCAACACACCGGCGCTACAGGCATTGACACAACGCAAAGGCGTGTGCCAGGATTTTGCCCACATATTTGTCGCTTGCCTGCGCTCACTGGGCTTGGCAGCCCGTTATGTCAGCGGCTATTTGCTGACCGAAGCAGCACCGGGTAGCGTCAAACTCAAGGGCAGCGATGCATCGCATGCGTGGGCATCCGTGTATCTGCCCGACTTGCCGGCGCAGCAACGCTGGATTCACCTCGATCCCACCAATGATCGGGCCGGCTGGCATGGCCCGGGCGAGGACTATGTGTTGTTGGCCAGCGGCCGTGACTTTTCAGATGTCTCCCCCATGCGTGGCGTGATTCATGGAGGCACCAGCCACACGTTGACCGTGGGCGTCACGGTAGAGCCAGTGCCGCCACCTGTAGCCAGCCAGAGTCAATCGCAAAGCCAGTGTCAGGAGGCGGTTCAAAGCCAAACCATGTTTTCGCCCTTGAACAGGGTTTCGTCCCTCCGAAGATATTAAATTGATAGCTACTGACGCTTATTGCATAAGGGCCACAAGTCATTTTTTATGTCAAAGAAAGAAACGCCATGAACATTTACGCCAAACTCTCCGAGCTCGGTATTGAACTCCCACCCGTTGCCGTTCCGGCAGCGGCTTATGTACCATTCGTACAGAGCGGCAACCTGATTTTTCTGAGTGGACATATCGCCAAGAAAGATGGCAAACCCTGGGTTGGCCAATGTGGCAAAACCATTGCCACCGACGAAGGCAAGGCGGCGGCACGCGCCATTGCGATTGACCTGATGGGCACCTTGCATGCCGCTGTGGGCGACCTGAACCGGGTCAAGCGCATCGTCAAACTGATGTCGCTGGTCAATTCGACATCTGACTTCACCGAGCAACACCTCGTTACCAATGGAGCCAGTGAACTGATCGGTCAGGTCTTTGGTGCCGAAAAAGGAGCGCACGCGCGCAGCGCCTTTGGTGTGGCTCAAATCCCGCTGGGAGCCTGTGTCGAGATTGAGCTGATTGCCGAAGTGGGCTGATCGTAGTCGCTAAAAGGTTTCCCAGCCCTCGTCGGCTGCTGCCTTGGCGGGTGCTGCCTTGGCCGGGGTAGGTTTGCTTTCCTGTGCGGACCTCAGGGCGGCAGGTCTGGGTGCCGCAGGCTTGGCCGGCGTTGGTCTGGCGCTTACCGAGGACCCCAGCCTTTTCTGGGCTGGAGCAGTTGCCAATGCGGCAGGGCGGGCGCGCGGCAAGGGTAACGGTTTTTTGTAGGCCAGTTGTGCTGCCCGGGGTGTGATGTCGCGCTGCGGGCGCTGCTGTAGTCCGGGCAATGTCGGCAGATGCGCGTCAATTTTGAAGGCGGACACGGCACGAGCCAATTGATCTGCCTGATCACGCAGGCTCTCGGCAGCAGCAGCACTTTGCTCGACCAACGCCGCGTTTTGCTGGGTCATCTGGTCGAGGTTGCCAATGGCTTGGTTAATGTCGGAGATGCCCGAACTTTGTTCCCCGGATGTAGCGGTGATATGGCCAATCACCTCGGCTACCTTGCGCACTGACTGCACAATGTCATTCATGGTGGCACCTGCATCGGATACCAATTGTGTGCCGGATGACACCTTTTCAACCGATGTATTGATCAGCATCTTGATTTCCTTGGCGGCCTCGGCACTGCGCTGGGCCAGGCTGCGCACCTCGCTGGCCACCACGGCGAAGCCCCGCCCCTGCTCACCTGCGCGTGCCGCCTCGACCGCGGCGTTCAACGCCAGAATATTGGTCTGGAACGCAATGCCGTCAATCACGCCAATGATGTCGGCAATCTTGCGGCTGCTGGCATTGATGTCTTCCATGGTGCTAACCACCTGACGCACCACCTGACCGCCGCGTTCAGCCACCGATGAGGCATTGGCCGCCAGGGTGCTGGCCTGACGGGCATTGTCGGCGCTGACTTGCACCGTTTGTGTCAGGTGACCCATGCTCGACGCAGTGGTTTGCAGGTTGCTCGAGGTCTGCTCGGTACGATGCGCCAGGTCATTATTGCCGGCAGCAATTTCACCGCTGGCGTTGGCAATGCTGTCGGTGCTGTGACGCACCTGGCTGATCATTTGCCCGAGAGATGCATTCATGCTGGCCAATGACTTCATCAAATCACCGAATTCATCGCCACGGGAGATGTCAATGCTGATGCTGAGATCACCCTGTGAAATTCTGGCAGCCAGTTCATTGGCAGCCAGCAAGGGCTGGCGGATCGAGCGAAGCAGCCAACCAGTACCCGCCAGGATGCCAATCACCAAAAGCAGCATCAAGCTGCTGGCCAGAAAAATGAGCTCCCTGGCACGCTGTGCATAGACCGCCCGTGTGGCATCGAAAGACTGTTCCTGTAGGGCGACAAAATCGCGCTGCGACTTTTGGTAAGCCTCCATGGCGGGCTGATACAGGGTGCTGAGGGTGGCTGCCATTTCGGTGGTCTGGCCATCGGCGCGCTGCTTCATGGCGACGGCCCGAGTCTCGAGCACCCGCTTGCGATGCCCGGCAATGGTCTCTAACTGAAGGCGGTCCTGGGCAGTCAAATCGTCGGATTCAATGGTCTTTTGAATATTGCCAACCTGTGTCGAGGTCTCCGCCAAGGCATCCTTGAGGCCTGCCTCTACCGCAGGGTCACTGCTCAGCAGGACTGCCTGCGACCGGGCCGCATTCGCTTGCGTCAACCCCACCCATTGCATGGCAAGCTTGACACGCTTATTGAGCTTGTCTTGCGCCGCCGTACTCTCGATCCGATCATTGGCGGAACGCGTGGCGGTAAAGCCCACCACCAGCATGATGCCCACCACAATCAGAATGCTCGACAACCACAACTTGGAAGTAAGACGCAAGTTTTGCAAATTCATGAATAACTCCAGTTTGCCAGATCACGGATCGATCAAACAGCGCTTGATCTTAGCCTGTGAATGCCCTGCTGCCGGCACACCCTTCGAGAGTTTCCCAGCACCTACTCTTCAAAAAGGCTCACCGGTTGCGAACGGACTGCCTGCAATTGCCACGACGCAACAAGCTGCGGCGCGATTTCAGCCAAAGGCAACAACACAAATGCACGCCTGTACAGGCGTGGATGCGGCACGGTCAGGTCTGCGCTGTCGATTCGGCCATCGCCATAAAGTAGCAGGTCCAGGTCAAGTGTTCTGGGCGCATGGTGGTAGGGGCGTTCTCGTCCGGCTAACTGTTCAAGATGTTGAAGTTCGCAGAGCAAGCCTGGAGCAGTCAGGCAGGTGTGGATGGCGGCCACTGCATTGATGAAATCGGGACCGCTGGCCTCCACCGGGTCGCTGCGGTACAAACTGGAGTACTCCACCCTGCTGGTTCCAGGCAGCCATTGCAACTGCCCCATGGCCCAACGCACAGTCGCTGCGGCATTGCCCAGGTTAGCCCCCAGGCCGACATAGGCCAAGACCCTCAAGGTGGTGCGTCTGTCAGACGACTTGATCCATCGCCGCGATCACTCGCGCCGCCAGAACTGCGCCGACGCCGACGCCGCTTTTTGGGAACCTCGGAGGTTTCACCGGGGGGCCACGGTCCACTGCTCAGGTCGGCAGGGGCATCGGCATCCAGCGCCGCTGATGCTTGCCCCAATGATGCGGGCGCAGTGCCATGCACCAACGGCTTGGGCGTACGCGGTACGCGGGCCAGTCGCGGGCGCTGTTGCTGCTCGAGCTTTACCGCATCCACCATGTCGCGGCGCAGGTCGTCGTCGGCTAGGCTGAATTCTTCCCACCAGTCTGACAACACTTCGTCGAGTTCGCCGTTTTCGGCGCGCAGACGCATGAAGTCAAATGCGGCCCGAAAACGTGCTTGCTCTACCAAGCCAAACGGCGCGCTGCCCACGCGTTTTTCAAAGCGCGGCTGCATCAACCAGATCTCTCGCATGTCACCGGCGAGTCTGCCACGCCCGGACACCTCTCCAATCCGGGCGGTGAACACGTCTTCAATGGCATCCTGTAGGGCTGGGTGTGAATGCTGTTGATTCCTGACGCGCGCAGCCCACCCATCCCTGACATCAGACCACAGCACACAGGCCAGCAGAAAGCTTGGTGCCACCGGTTTGCCTTCGCCGACCCGACGATCGGTGTCTTGCAGGGCTGACTTGACAAACGAGGTGTCCGCACGCTCAACCACCACATCAAGCAAGGGATAAATGCCTTGGGCCATACCCAAATCCTTCAGTTGCGCGATGGATGCCAGCGAATGCCCGGTTTGCAACAACTTGAGCATTTCATCAAACAGACGGCTCTGCGGCACTTCTGCCAGCAACTCGCGTGACTTGATCAGCGGCGTAGCGGTCTTGGGGTCAAGCTTGAAACCCAAGCCATTGAGTTTGGCGGCAAAACGCACGGCGCGAATGATGCGTACCGGGTCTTCGCGGTAGCGCGTGGCTGCATCGCCAATCATACGAATAATGTGGTTCTTGGCATCCCGGATGCCATGGTGGTAATCAACCACCTGCTGCGTCTCGGGGTCGTAGTACATGGCGTTGATGGTGAAGTCGCGGCGCGCTGCGTCTTCTTCCTGCGGACCCCACACGTTGTCGCGCAGGACACGTCCGGTAGAGTCCACCGCGTGTTTCATGCCTGCCAGATCGCCTTTGCTGGTCTTTTCATTGCCAGCCACCTGCTCTGCCGCAGCATTGTCCAGATAGGCACGAAAAGTGGAGACTTCGATCACCTCGTGCTCGCGACCGCGGCCATAAACCACATGCACGATGCGGAATCGCCGCCCGATGATGAAGGCACGGCGAAACAGGTTTTTCACCTGCTCGGGCGTAGCATTGGTGGCCACATCAAAGTCTTTGGGGGCCAGACCCAACATCAGGTCCCGCACGGCTCCGCCAACGATGTAAGCGACAAAACCGGCACCTTTCAGGGTGCGCAGCACACTCAGGGCATGGTCATCGACGAGTTGTGGATTGATGCCATGCACCTCAGGGCCGATTTCCTCGCGCTTGCCAAAGGGGTTTTGGGCTGCAGGCGCTACCTTACCCAAGAGTTTGTTGATAAATTTTTTAATCATTGTTGTTGTCCAAAAGGGCTTTCACCAGCAACCCATGGCATGCTGTCGCCCTCCATTTAAAAGAGTTCGAGTATGCGCCAGCCACGCGCCATGGCGATCACGCGCAGTCGGTCGTCCGGATTGGTCGCGACCGGTACACTGACCTGCTCGAGCAGTGGCAGATCATTGATTGAGTCGGAATAAAACGTGCTTTCAACGTCCGACCAAACCAGGTGGCGTTCCGTCAGCCACTCGTGCACACGGGTTACCTTGCCTTCTCGAAACGACGGGGTGCCGGAAATTTCACCGTTGAACCAACCGCTCGCCGGATCCCGCGCCAGATTCACAGCCATCAGATCTGACACGCCAAAGACTTGTGCGATAGACCGCGTGACAAATTCGTTGGTGGCCGTGATGATGACCACGGCATCACCCGCCGCTTGATGTTGCTGGACCAGCGCCAGCGCCTCGGGTCTGATGACTTTTTGGACTACAGCCCGCATGAAATCTGCGTGTACAGCTTCAGATTGAATAGCACCATGGTGACACAGAGCCTGTGTGGCAAAGCGGATGTATTCATGGATATCAAGCGTGCCAGCCTTATACTGGGCGAAAAAAGCTTCATTGCGATGGTTGAATTCAGCCGGATCATTCCAGCCCAGCGCCGTGGTGTAGACACCCCATTCGTAGTCTGAATCGATCGGAATCAGCGTGTGGTCCAAATCAAACAGAGCCAGTTTCATAGGTTTTGTCATGTCAATAAGCTCAATCAAGTGTTGTCCATCATGGTTTTGATCAACGGAATGGTAATGGGGCGCTGGGTTTGCAGGGCGTATCCATCCATCAGATCCAGCAGTTCCATCAGACTACCCAGATCACGACTGAAGCGCGTCAGCATGAAGTCCGTCACCTCATCGCTCAGCACCACACCTCGGGCTGCGGCATTGTCACGCAGCACCGTACGACACTGATCTTCATCAAGGGCTTGCAGAGCGAACACATGCCCCCACCCAAGTCGGGTGCGCAAGTCATCACGCAGTTTCAGGTCGGCAGGTGGCAAGGCACCCGTTGCCAGCACGGCTATTTGTTGTGTCTGGGCATTGACAAACCAGTTGAACGCCACCTGCTGTTGTGTTGCATCCAGTGCGTGAACACCGTCCATCAGCACGGCAACCCAGCTTTCGTCAAACTCAGCAGCCGCCGTGATGTGGTGGTCCAGCCAGCCTACCCGCTGCCCCTGAACCTGCAAGGCCGTGCCCAAGGCTTTGAGCAAATGTGTCTTGCCGCAACCGCTGGGCCCCCACACATAGGTGGGAACCGGCGAACGTGGCACCGCCACAGTGTCGGGTTGGCCGAGCCAGAGTTTGAGGTGGCCAAGGGCCGCAGCATTGGGACCAACGCAAAAATTGCCCAGGCTTGGGGCCCCAATCAGCCCCATGTCCAGCACCATTTGTTTCATCATGGATCGCGATACAGCGCACTGCTCAGGTAAACGCTGCGCAGGCGGCGAATGGCCACCAAGAGTACGGCGCTGAGCGGCAGTGCGATCAACACACCGACAAAGCCCAGCAACTGCCCAAACGCCAACAGGGCAAAAATCACGGCCAATGGATGCAGGCCAATGCGCTCTCCCACCAACCGCGGGGTCAAAAAGAAACTTTCAATCAGCTGACCCAGTCCGTAAACCACGGCTACCATGACCAGCGCACTGATATGCCCAGCCTGAGCTGAAAACTCGAGCGAACCCGCCAGCAGTGCCAAAATCAGACCCAAACCAAAGCCCACGTAAGGAATCGCCACCGCCATGCCGGTAAACACCCCAATGGGAAGCGCCAGATCCAGCCCAAATAGTGCCAATCCGGCGCTGTAATACACTGCCAGCACCA
Organism: Rhodoferax sp.; assembly: GCA_020048795.1. Classification (GTDB taxonomy): domain Bacteria; phylum Pseudomonadota; class Gammaproteobacteria; order Burkholderiales; family Burkholderiaceae_C; genus Rhodoferax. Next base: position 7,592 of record JAIFMA010000121.1, on the reverse strand, counting down.
ACATCACCAACAACTGGCCACGCAGGTATTGACCCAGAACGTCGTCAGCCTCCTGGGTAAAACTGTCCACTGCCAGACGCAGGCGGGGTGGAACCACGGTGTGTAGCAGGGTCATGAAGCGGTGCCACTCCATCAGCAAATAGAACAGCACCACAGGAATCAGCACCGCATTACCCAACACCGACAGAGCCACGCTGCCGCCGAGTTTGGCAGATTCCAGCAAGCGGCCCAAGCTGTCCTGAAAATTGGTGGCGAGATGCTCGGAGGCGAACGCCTTGAGTCCGGCAACATCCAGCGACACATGCACGCCAAACTGCGCCAAAAAGGGTTGCAAAAAATCGTTGAACCGCTCGAGCAACGGCGGTACCTGCTCACGCAAGAGTGGCAATTGCTTAACCAGGATGGGGACAACCAGCAGCATCAGCGCCATCAGCATCAGCAAAAATAACAGTTCAACCAGCGTGACCGCCAATACCCGGGGAATACGGCCACGCCCCAGGCCGTCGAGCCAGTCCACCACCGGTGTCAATGCATAGGCCAGAATCGAGGCCACCACGAAAGGTGTCAGCACCGGTGCCAATAGCCACGACAGGGTGACAACGCCCAGCAACAAGGCACCCCAGGCGGCAGCCCTTTTTTGTATGGAAGTGAATTGCATCTAAACGGGGAAAAGCCAAACCAGTCAAACAAAGTTTCAGCGAGGAGCAACCTGGCAAGTTGTGCCGCAACTAAAATCAGTCCAAATTCTATCGGGCTCGGACCCCGGCAACACACTGCCCGGCCTGCCGCCATGCTTCTTTATCGGCTTTTTTCCTGATTGACCCATCCCATGAGCAATTTCACGACCCCTGGCACGGCCCTGTCCTACAAAGACGCTGGCGTTGACATCGATGCGGGCGACGCGCTGGTGGAACGTATCAAGCCACTGGCAAAAATGACCATGCGAGAAGGCGTGCTGGCTGGTATTGGCGGTTTTGGTGCCCTGTTTGAGGTGCCCAAACGCTATCAGCAGCCGGTGCTGGTCAGCGGCACCGATGGTGTCGGCACCAAGCTTAAACTCGCTTTTGAATGGAATATGCATGACACCGTGGGCATTGATCTGGTGGCCATGAGTGTTAATGATGTGCTGGTGCAAGGGGCCGAGCCACTTTTCTTTCTGGACTATTTTGCCTGTGGCAAGCTTGACGTTGACACTGCTGCGGCGGTAGTTGGCGGCATCGCACGGGGTTGTCAACTGTCAGGCTGTGCACTGATTGGTGGTGAAACCGCCGAAATGCCAGGCATGTACCCGGCAGGTGAATACGACCTTGCCGGGTTTGCCGTGGGTGTGGTCGAAAAATCGAAAATCCTGACGGGTGTGGATATCAATCCCGGCGACGTGGTGCTGGGCCTGGCCTCCAGTGGTGTGCATTCCAATGGCTTTAGTTTGGTGCGCAAGTGCCTTGAACGGGCGCACAGCGCAGGCACGGTGCCCGACACACTGGACGGAAAGCCCTTCCGGCAAGCCTTGATGGAACCAACCCGTCTCTATGTCAAAAACCTGCTGGCTGCGCTGGCCAAGCACCCTATCAAGGCGCTGGCTCACATCACGGGTGGCGGCTTGCTGGAGAACATTCCTCGCGTCTTGCCCGAGGGTATGGCAGCGCATTTGATCAAGGGCAGTTGGCCGAAAACCGAGTTGTTTGCCTGGCTACAGGCCACCGCCGGTATTGATGACTTTGAGATGAACCGTACGTTCAATAACGGTATCGGCATGGTGGTGGTGATTGATGCGGCAAATGCTGGTGACTGCGCGGGCACGCTGCGCGCTGCGGGTGAATCGGTCTACGAAATCGGCCTGGTTACCACACGTCACGAGGGTGCGGCGGTGCAGGTGCGCTAAACATCCTGACACGCAAACTTCCCAAGGGCATCTGGGCGCTAGTTTTGTCAGTTTGCTGATGGATGTGTCAAGTGAGTTGATTCACAGTTTGTTGCCAGTCTTCATGCTCACCAGTCTGGGCATCAGCGTTTTGGCCATCGGGCTGATTGAAGGTGCCGCTGAAGCCATTGCATTGATTGTCAAAGTATTTTCCGGTGCTATCAGTGATTATTGGGGTAGGCGTAAACCACTGGCGCTGATGGGTTATGGACTAGGTGCATTGTCCAAACCCCTGTTTGCGCTGGCGGGCTCAGTTGACTCGATTGTCACTGCACGCCTGCTCGATCGAGTCGGCAAAGGCATTCGGGGCGCACCGCGTGATGCGCTGGTCGCCGACATTGCACCGCCAGAGTTGCGCGGTGCTGGCCCTGGCACGTTTCAGCGAAGCTTTTTTGGTGCTTCGTGCGCAGCAAGGCGGCCTGGCGTTGGCCTGGACTCCGCTGGTTTTGATCGGCATGAACATGATTTACGCTGTGTCTGCCTTCCCCTTCGGCCAACTCGCTGACAAAGTCCCCCACACCCGGTTGTTGGCGGCGGGCCTATTGCTGTTGATGACTGCTGATGCACTGTTGGCGATCGCCAACCAGGGTCTGGTTTATTGGCTTGGGGTTGCGCTTTGGGGTCTGCATCTGGCCATGACGCAAGGCCTGCTGGCCGCCATGGTGGCCGACCGCGCACCGGTCGATCTGCGTGGCACCGGCTACGGCTTTTTTAACTTGCTCAGTGGCCTGGCTATGCTGATGGCCAGTGGACTGGCGGGCTGGTTATGGCAGGAAGCGGGTTCGTCATTCACCTTCCTGACCGGAATGGGCTTGGCAGCCCTGGCATTGCTGATATTGCTACTACAAGCTCTCAGAGAAGGTGCCACACCGTGATAGGTGCTGTTAAATGTATAGCTTTTGGTGCTTATTGAATAACCGCTGAAGGCCAATTTCAGTTAAAAAATCTAACCACGCCCGGCAAACGGCATGGCGCTGGCCATCACAGTGTGGAACATCACATTGGCACTCAGCGGCAAATTGGCCATGTACAACACCGACTCGCCGACGATACCGACATCCATCACCGGCTCAGCCATGACGGTCCCATTGGCTTGCAAAATGCCGGTCTGCATTTGCTGCACCATATCCGTGGCAGCATTGCCAATGTCAATCTGCCCGACCGCGATGTTGTACTTGCGCCCATCCAACGATGCGGTTTTGGTCAGTCCAGTGACCGCGTGCTTGGTGGAACTGTAGGCAACACTGTTGGGTCTAGGTGTGGTCGCCGAAATCGAACCGTTGTTGATGATGCGCCCGCCCTGAGGCGATTGCGCCTTCATCACCCGAAACGCCTGACGTGTACACAAAAACACTCCCGTCAGGTTAACGCCAACGACACTTTGCCACTGTGCCAATGTCAGGTCTTCCAACAACACCGGGGGAGCACTGATGCCGGCGTTATTGAATAACACATCAATACGACCAAAGTGCCGTACTGCGGCATCAAACAGGGCGACGACCGAAGCCTCGTCAGATACATCAGCCGTCATCGGCAGGGCATGTGGACCTGCGCCACTTTGGGTCGCCACTTCATTCAGCGACTCAAGATGTCGCCCGGCCAGCACGACCTGGTAACCGTTGGCCAGCAGCGTCAGCGCAACAGCTTTGCCAATGCCCGAGCCTGCCCCAGTGATCACGGCAACTTTGGAGGTGTTTGTCATGGTGAGATGAATCCTGTTCAATCAATCGAATCACGAGCGGCGACGCGCCTTGTCCTTGCCTTTGCCAGCCACCGGGCGTGGCGTGTGCTTGGAACCAGCCGCTTTGGTTTTAGGTGCGCGCACCAAGGGTTCGTCAATACTTCGGCGGCGTCCTCTGGCACTGCCCGGGGCGGGTCCAAGCGCCCCAGACTCCGTGTCGTCATCGGCAAACTCCTGGTCCTTGAACGTGCGCGGCAGGGCTGCCTCGCCGTCTTGCAGTAGTCGAAAATCAATGCGCCGTCCATCCAGATCCACCCGACTGACCTGCACCCTCACCCGGCTACCCAGCGCATAACGGATACCAGTGCGCTCGCCGCGCAGTTCCTGGCGTACTTCGTCAAAGCGGTAGTACTCGCCACCGAGTTCGGTGATGTGGACCAATCCCTCGACGTACATGGCATCGAGGGTGATAAAAATGCCAAAACTGGTAACGGCGCTGACCATGCCGGAATACTCTTCACCCAGATGTTCCCGCATGTACTTGCACTTGAGCCAGGCTTCCACATCACGGCTGGCCTCATCGGCGCGGCGCTCGTTGGCGCTGCAGTGCAATCCGGCGGACTGCCAGGCTTGCATGTCGGCGCTAAGCTTTCGGGGCTTTTGGCCGGGTTCGCAAACGCGCGAGGCCAGGGTTTTTTCCAGCCGTTTCGATAGCTTGGCATGCGCCTCGCCCGGCGTTGGCAAGTTGGGCAAAGCGTATTTGATTTTGGCCAGAATGGCCTTGATGACCCGATGCACCAGCAAGTCCGGGTAGCGCCGAATTGGACTGGTGAAGTGGGTGTAAGCCTCAAAAGCCAGACCAAAGTGCCCGCTATTGATGGGTGTGTAGATGGCTTGCTGCATCGAGCGCAGCAACATCGAATGGATTTGCGCGGCATCTGGCCGGTCTTTGGTGGCGTTGGCAATCGCCTGGAATTCGCCCGGGGAAGGATCGTCGCTGATGGTTAGACCGACACCGGTCATCTTGAGGTAGTTGCGCAGAGCTTCTTTTTTCTCTGGTGTGGGCCCCTCGTGCACCCGGTACAGGCCGGCGTGTTTGCTTTGCGCAATGAAGTCAGCGCTGCATACATTGGCGGCCAGCATGGCCTCTTCGATCAGTTTGTGGGCATCATTGCGGATGCGCGGCACGATTTTTTCGATGTGACCCACCTCGTCGCAGACGATTTGGGTCTCGACGGTCTCGAAATCAACCGCACCACGGCGGGCCCGCGATTTAAGCAGTGCTAAATAAACATCGTGCAGGTTGATCAGGTTGGTCACTCGGTCTCTGCGCTTGATGGCTTCGGGCCCGCGGGTGTTGGCCAAAATGGCGGCAACTTCGGTGTAAGTAAAGCGCGCGTGGCTGTACATCACCGCCGGATAAAACTGGTAAGCCGATACTTCACCGTCGTCAGTCACGACCATGTCGCAAACCATGCACAGACGCTCAACTTCGGGGTTGAGCGAGCACAGGCCGTTAGACAATTTTTCGGGCAGCATCGGAATGACTCGACGAGGGAAATATACGCTGGTGGCTCGGTCGTACGCATCAATGTCCAGCGCCGAGCCGTTTTCCACGTAGTGACTGACATCCGCAATGGCCACCAGCAAGCGCCAACCCGGTAGCGCCGCCCTGCCCTTGCCTATTTTGGTCGGCTCGCAATACACGGCATCGTCAAAGTCGCGCGCATCTTCACCGTCGATAGTGACCAGTGGCACATCGGTCAGGTCAATCCGTTGGCGCTTGTCTTGTGGCCGTACCTTGTCGGGCAAAACGCGCGCCAGCGCAATACAGGCATCAGAGAATTCATGCGGCACGCTGTACTTGCGCACGGCAATCTCGATCTCCATGCCCGGGTCGTCAATTTCACCCAGCACTTCCTTGATGCGACCGACCGGCTGACCGAACAGTGCTGGCGGCTCGGTCAGTTCAACCACCACCACTTGGCCAGCCTTGGCAGACCCCGTAGCTGCCTTGGGGATCATGATGTCCTGGCCATAGCGTTTGTCTTCAGGTGCAACGATCCAGATGCCGCTTTCATGCAGCAGGCGGCCAATAATGACCTGGTCACTGCGTTCGACGATCTCAACCACCCGGCCCTCAGGGCGGCCCTTGCGGTCACTGCGCACAATGCGCACCTTGACCCGGTCTTTGTGTAACACAGCCCGCATTTCATTGGGGGCGAGGTAAATGTCGGCATCGCCGTCATCGCGAATCACAAAACCGTGACCGTCGCGATGTCCTTGGACAATGCCTTCAACTTCTTCCAGTAAGGCACTGGTTTGCTTGATATTTTTGATACGCTGCCTTTCTTTCCTGAGATGCCCGGGTGGCGAATTGGTAGACGCACTAGTTCAGGTACTAGCAAAACCGACCACCACTTTTCCCGTCTTGCACTCAGAATTTTCGTTTAAATTCAACAAGTTAAAGAACTCAGCACGCATCTCTAAATTTCTATAAAATTTTTTTCTCATGTATTGTCTCGCAATAATTGCCCATCTCTTCGCTCATTTGAGTTCACAGCAGCATCAAGAGGTTCTCGAGACTCGAAAACCCAAATGCCACGTTAGCGTACAAAACGATAACAGAACTCACAAGTTTGCGAATTCATAAGCGCTGACAGGGTGTGATTCAAACTGCTGTGGTGAGTTGCTCAGATAGGCCGCCTGAAATTTTCTGCCTATAGCTGTGCCAGATTCCGCAGCGTTGGTTTGCCTGAGCTAGTCCGGGTCGCAATGCCAACATGTGCTCCGCCGTGCAGATTCACGAGTTCCTGCAGGTGATCAGCATCAGCCTTCTGGCACGCTATGGTGGCCCCATCGAACGCCACTATGCCAAAAAAACAGGCCCAATTTTGAAAAACTTGAACCGTGGCACTTCTCTGACGAGCCTTTCTGATCAACACACAGAACTCAATGCCAAAACGGCACCTGTAGTCATACCGGTGCCGTCTGGCTTTGAGCCTTGCCCTTCGCCGCCACAACCATCACAGAACTTGACCAGCAGACCATCAAATTCGGTGATCACACTCACCTTGGCACAAGGCTTGAATACTAGTAAGCGCAACAACGCAATCAACTTCTTGCTGTTGGGGTGTAAAAGCCACAGTTGCGGGCTCGCCGAAACCCCTTGGGCAACACGTGCTGCAACACCAGGCGTAAAAATTCCACCCCGCTGATGGCGCCGATAACTCACATTCTGTGGCAATTTGGCCAGTGACCATTGGCAGCAAGTCCATTGGGGTTTGTGGCTAAGTTTTGGCGGGAGAGTCTGAGGGGGGGCGGAGTCTGCCTCGATACTGAGCCTCAGAAAAGACAAAGGGCTGCAACTTTCGTTGCAGCCCTTATCTATTTCATGGTGCCCAAGAGAAGACTCGAACTTCCACGGTCGTGAAACCGCCAGCACCTGAAGCTGGTGCGTCTACCAATTTCGCCACCTGGGCAACGGTTAGAAGTGTAGCATCTACTAAGCACTTTCTGTTGGCGAACCCTTGATGTTGTCTCGCTCATGAGTTTGGTGATATCCCAGGACCAGACCTGGTTGGGAGCCTGGGCCAGCAACTCGGGCTTGACATACGGGGGGTGGGTAGTTGATTTCTGTGCACAAGCGTTGCGCCATCGAGCTCCAACACGCGGTACAGGGTGCGTACTGAGCCCAGTAGCGTCTTTCGTCAAGTCGCGCCAATGACCGGGTCACCCGTGCGTTGACGGTGCGCATCACCGCACTGACCCGTGTCGTGCCACCGATGGTTGCCGAAACCCTGGCCGATGCCCTGCTCTGCGCAGCGAACGCCGCCCTGGTGCTTGACATCAACCTGGGTGGCTTGGCTTTGGGCATTCAGAAAGTCGAGTCCGAATGGGAAGTCAATGACGCGGATACAGTGGCGGCCAGTGCATCGGCGCGCTGCAACATCACGTGCCATACCGTTTCAACTTGCGTGCGCAGCCACA
>JAIFMA010000216.1 GCA_020048795.1 Rhodoferax sp. | reverse complement strand
CCCCGTCTGCGCAAACGCCCAGTTGCGTCTGGCGAGGTCTCGATGCATTTGTCGTGATCTCCAAATTGCGCCATTTCAATTGTCGCAATAGTCCTTGCGCGCCACTTTAAGTGGCGCGATACTGGCGTCATTCCACCAAAGACCTGAGTCCATGCCACGAATCACCCGTCAAACCGAACTTGACCAGCTTTTTGCGTTGATTGCAGCGCAACTCGATGGCCTGGGGACGGATGCCATTGCCCAGTTACAGGGCAGCAATTTGACGCGCCGCACCTTGCAGCGCCGGCTGGCCCAGTTGGTCGAGCAAGGTCGGATTCAGATGCTGGGCGAGGGGCGGGCTGTGCGATACGTATGTGCCCCACAGGCCAACCCGGGATTCGCATTCATTCATGCGCCAATTCCCACCTTGCAGGCTTCTGGCGAGGTGTATGTGCCGGTTTCACCGGAAGGTGCAGAGATCAAGGCTTACGTGCGCCAGCCGCGTGCCATGCGTCCGCCAGTGGGCTACAGATTGGTATTTCTGGAGCAGTACCACCCAAATCACACGGCGTATTTGCCACAAGGTTTGCGGGATCAACTCCATGCCATCGGCCTAGCGCGCGCTGAGCAGACTCCCGCTGGCACATTCGCGCGTGACATTCTCAATCGCTTGCTGATTGACCTGTCCTGGGCATCTTCGCAGCTCGAGGGCAATACCTACAGCAGACTCGACACCGAGCGGCTCATTGAATTCGGCCAGGCCGCCGAGGGTAAGAATGCGCTGGAAACCCAGATGATCCTGAACCACAAGCAAGCCATTGAATATCTGGTGCTCGACCCGGCACAGGCCCAATTGACCCCCGATTGCATCATTGCCTTGCATGCCTTTTTGTCGGATGGGTTGATGGCCGACCCAACAGCAGTGGGCCGTCTTCGTCGCCGGGCGGTAGAAATTGGGGGCAGCGTGTATTTCCCGGTGGCCTTGCCGCAGCGGCTGGAGGAACTCTTCAACATTGTCATCCAGATGGCGGCAGAAATTGACGATCCCTTCGAGCAGGCTTTTTTTCTGATGGTGCATTTGCCTTACCTGCAACCGTTTGAGGATGTGAACAAGCGCGTGTCCAGGCTGGCCGCCAACATCCCGCTCATTCGCCGCAACTTGTGCCCGCTGTCTTTCATCGACGTTTCGCAGTCGGCCTATGTGGACGCGATGATCGGTGTGTACGAGCTCAATCGCGTCGAGCTTCTGCGTGACGTTTTTGTCTGGGCCTATGAGCGTTCATGCCAGCAATACGTGGCAGTCAAGCAAAACCTGGTGCCGCCGGACATTTTTCGCCTGCGTTATCGCCAGGCCTTGAGCGATGTGGTTGCCGCCATTGTTCAAAACGACGAGGCCGCAACCAATGCCACCGTGAATGCCAGGCTGCCGTCCGCAGTCGCCACGCCCGACAAAGCCCATTTCATCCAACTGGTGCTGCAAGAGTTTGTCGCCTTGCACCCCGGCAACGCGGTGCGTTTTGGCATCCGACCTTTGGCGCTTGCCGCGTGGAGGGAAAGGCATGGTGAGGCTGGTTGAGGGCTACCGCCCCATTTGGCATCAAACCTGTGGCACATACTTTCCATTGCATGTGGCCGCGCATCAGAGTCCATCTGCACGCCAGCCGTTACCACCCAAGACTGGTGCACCTGCCACTGGCAGCGCAGGCACATAGCGGTGGTCAAACAGCCGAAAAATCGGTGCATGAGATGCCCGCTCATGCACCGTCGGCTAGGCCTTGTGCCACTGAGTTGTTATGTTATTCGTAGCAAGGTACGAACTGCTGGTATGGGCTGGAAGGCCAGATCATTCTTGAACTGCCGAGTATTTCGGGGGCAGTGGTGGGAAGCAAAAAGCCGCCGCACAAAACAGTCTTCGGGCTGTGCAATTTGGTTTGAAACACCCGGTATTGGCGGGTTCAGTCAATTCCGTTAATTGCCAGGTCAAAAATCTGGTAACTCTTGAGCTGACTTGAGGCCACAAGGGTCTTGTACAGCGCATTCAACGGTCGGTTAAGAATCATCGGCACCCTGGCCTCTGACGTTCCCCCATGGGTTCGCAGGCGGTGTCCGTTCAAGTCAGCAAGATCATGCTGCTTTTGCGACCCGCCGACGCAGACATCAACACGCGACACCACCACCACATCGGCCTCCCGGTCTGGTGGCATGTCGAACATGCGGCAAGCGGCCTGCTTGTCCAGTGCCAGCTCAATGCCGTCCATCCCAACAAGCCGGTGGATGATGGCTTGGGCGCTGACCTGGCCGCGGCTCCAAACCCGGACAAAACCCCCAAGCGCCCCATGGTGGGCGACAAAGGCATCCGTGATGGGACAGACCACCGTCGTTTCCCCTGGCCCGAACTCGGCATCGAGCACATCCTGGAGCCAGATGACATTGGGTTCACCCTTCTCGTTACTCTTGTCGCTCATGCCGTGATCAGCGGTCAGCGCTAGCACAATGTCCTGCTCGACCAGGCGTCCAAACGCATCGTCAAGCCGCTGGTAAAACGTTCGCGCCTGAGCCTCGTGCGGTGCCCATTTGTGTTGCACATAGTCGGTCAGCGACAGGTACATCAGGTCAGGTCGCCGTTCCTGCAGCAGTTTGATACCGGCTTCCAGGACAAAAAGTGACAGATCCATCGAATACATGTGGGGTTGAGGCAACCCGACATAGTCCAGTACCTGATCGATGCCGTTTTCTTTCAGGGTGCAACGGTCAGCAAACTCTGAAGAAAACGAGATATGGCCCTGACTTACGTCCAGGCCTTTGCCAAGTTGGCGCCTGAGTTTGTCTTTGGCCGTGATGGAAACCACCTTGGCCCCCGATTCGGCAAAGCGCGCCAGAATGGTGTCACCTCGTAACAACTCAGGCCCGGTCATGACCACCGGCTGCCAAGTTTGGGTGTCCAGGTAGTAGTTGCCAGAAATGCCATGCCTGGAAGTGGCTGTGCCGGTGATGATCGACATGTTGTTGGGGCAGGTGAACGACGGCATGGAACCCTCAGCCACGGTGGCAAAGCCCTCTTGCACAAAGCGATCGATGTTCGGAACCACACCTTCAGCCAGAAAACGCTGCAGGTAACTGGGGTCACCGCCATCGATGCAGACGACAACCACCGGGCGAATGGGCCAACGGTAGTTGGTTCCATTGATATTGACAGATGTTTTCATGCGTGATTTTGCTTGAGCTTGATGAAATAGGGGCCTTTAGCCTCGCTTTTGGATCAGTGCATTGCGGGCACGCGACGAGAGCATTTCGACGATAACAACCAGCGCAAAGATCATCAGGACGATGGTGGCGGCCTGGTCGTAGCGAAACATTTCCATCGACGTGGCCAATTCGGCACCGATGCCACCGGCGCCTACCAGGCCAAGAACCACTGAAGAACGTACGGCTTTTTCGAGCCCGAACAAACTGGTATTGATCAGGCTGGGCATGGCCATCGGCAAGGTGGCGCAAACAATCACACTCACCTTGGATGCACCCAAGGCAGTTAAAGCTTCGGCCGGACCTTCATCGACCTCTTCAATGGCTTCGGCAAAAAAGCGCGCACAAAAACCGACCGTGTCCATCACCAGGGTCAAGGTGCCGGCAAACGGACCCAGCCCCACCGAGGCGACGAAAAACAAGGCCCAGGCCAAATCTGGCACCGTGCGAATAAAGCTGACCAGGCTGCGTATGGCGGTTCGGATTAACGGATGCGGTGTGTAATTGTTAGCCGCCAGTACCGCCAGCGGAATGCTGATCAGGATGCCCACGACGGTGCCAACCAAGGCCATCTGGAACGTGACCAACACCGAGTTCATCATTGGTGACAGGCGGTCGGTGGCCGGTGGCACCATCTCGGAGGCGATTTTTCCCATGTTGGGCAGGCCGGCCAGCAGTTCCGGCAGCGAGATACCGGCTGCCGCCACCGACCATGCAAAAAATGCCACAAAAGCCGCGAACAACACGACAGAACTGGCATGGGGTGTCTCGAACCTCAAAGGTAGTTTTTGTGCGCCAATATCACTCATACATCCCCCGAAGTTGTTGAATGCTCTGGCCTTGTGTGGGGGTGTCGAGCGTTAGAGCACCTTCGCGCAGCCCCAGAACGCGGTCCGAGTACCGTAGCGCATGCTCCAGGTGATGCGTCACAAACACCAGGGTCAGATTCTGCTGTTGGGCAAGGTCTGAAAAGACCTGCATCACGTCTTCGCCGGCCTGTGGGTCCAGGCTGGCGACCGGTTCGTCGGCAAAAATCATGTTGGGCTTTTGCATCAGCGCGCGCGCAATGGCCACGCGCTGCGACTGGCCGCCTGACAGTTGGTCGGTCCGGCGATGGCAAAAATCGGCTAGGTTGACTTGTTCCAGGCAGCTCAGCGCGTGTTGGCGAGTTTCTTGCGGTGCCAGGCTCTGAAACCACAGCCGCGGGGTGCGGGTGTGCGCCATGCCGCCGTGGATCACGTTGCTCAGCACCGACAGGCGGTGTACCAGATTGTGTTTTTGAAACACAAAGCCAACGCGCGAACGCGAGGCAGCGAGGTGCCGCCCCTGCAATCCGGTCACCCGCTGAGAGCCAAAAAACACTTCGCCGGCATCGGGCTCGATCAGTCGCATGCAGCAGCGCAGCAGTGTGCTTTTTCCGCTTCCGTTGCCGCCGATGATGGCCACACGTTGGCCACGCGGTATCTCAAAGGAGACATCGGACCACACGGGTTTGGCAGAACCGTTGAAGCGCTTGCTCAGGCCGCGAACTGCAAGGGCGTTGACTTCCTTGCCGTCGACCAGGGTTTGCTGCGTCATCTCAATCCCCAATGAAAGCAGCGTATTCGGGGTAACCGGCGGTCTTGTACATGGCCCGCACCACGTCATAGTCCTTGTTCGCTACCTGGGTCAAAAAGCGCATGCCCTTGTAGCGTTTGACGTGATCAGCTCCCTGCAGAATGCTCTGAATCAAGACATCCGAGTTTTGCGCGAAGGCGTTGCGGAACTTTTCAATCACCGCCGGGGATACGTGCTCACCGGCCATCAGCAAATCGTTCGGCAGATCACCACTGCGCGCGATGATGCGGTACGCGTTCTGCATGTTTTCTGGCTCCTTGGCTAAAAAGCCATCCAGGTCTGAGCGACCCATGCCAACCGCATCGAGATCACCCTTCTTGAGTGCCTCCCAGGCCACGCGGATGTTGGTGTGGGTGATTTTGGCATCTTTTAAGGGGTCAATATTGGCATCGGCAAACAGCTGAATTGGGCCAAGATGTCTTGAGGTGGAGCCAACCGGACCCAAGCCCACACGTTTGCCCTTGATATCCTTCATGGTGAAGTAGGGGCTATCGGCCTTGACCACCACCTGGGAGTAGTAACTTGGACGGTACAGCCCCACCACAATACTGGCATTGGCACGCTTTTGCATCACCACATATTCGGCCGGGCCAGCCAGCACAAAGTCCACTTTTTTAAAACGAAGCGCTTCAAGACCCGCAGTGCGGTTTGTCACGGGCAGGAACTCAACGGTCGTGTTGGTGACTCGTTCCAGCTCTTTTTTGAAAGGTCCAAACTCGCGTTGCAACTCTTCCAGACCGACAAGGTCTGTGATGGCCAGTTTGATGTTTTGTGCTTGTGCAGTGATTGATGTGCCGAGCGTAGTTAACGCTATCACGCCGGTAATCAGCAGCTTTCGAAACATGTGCAATCTCCTGGATTCAACGGTTAAAAAGCTAGGAGCTTAGTTTTAGTTTGTGTCAGATTGTTGACAATCTTCTTCAACGACAACTGCTTTGGTAGCATACCCAGACTTCGTCTTCCCTATTGCTGCTCAATGAATCCAACTCATAGCATCAAGATGTTGCTCACAAAGTCACTGACCACTGTTGTGCACCAAGAGTTGGCGTGTCAAATCATCGCTGGCAATGTGCTGCCAGGTGAAGCCATGCTAGAGGTCGCCATAGCGTCCGATCTGGGCATCTCAAGGGGACCGGTGCCAGACGTGGCGGATAAACCTCACCAATAAGCCGCTGGCTTTGCCGGGAGAGGGCTTCTGGCAAGTGGTATCACTCGCCCGAGTTCAAAGCGCATTGGCTCAGGCCAAAGACGGTGTTGCGTTAGGGTTATTGTCCCAAACTCGCAACGCTCGCAGCAAGGGACGTTTTTTGGCCTGGTGTCCACTCATGCGCTTCAGAATGTCGTCCAGCGTATGAATTGCTTGCACGATGTAGGGTCCTTTGTTCAGCATGACGCATTCGGCCCGAACGCCCAAACCGGCGTCCGAGATCTCGGCGCGTGACGGCAGTCCGGTTTTGGCCAGCGACTCCAGCACCTGTGTTGCCCAGATGACTGGCATGTGGGCGGCCTCGG
>JAIFMA010000150.1 GCA_020048795.1 Rhodoferax sp. | reverse complement strand
TGCCAGTTTGCGATAGGCCGCCTTGATCTGAGCCAGATCGGCATCGCGCGGCACACCCAGCGTCTGGTAGTAGTCTTTGTATTTCATGGTGAAAGCCGGATTGCGTGGCATGAGTTCAAGCTGCTTGTCCTTTCCTACCAGAATGGGGCGCAGCAAGTTAACTGTGATGGCGGGAATGGCTGACCAGACTGATCAGTGCCATCAGGGCCGCACCCGTGGCAGCGGCAATCAACACCGACTTCACAGGCTCATGGCGAATGTAATTCACGGTACTTTCTGAGGCGTGTTCAGCCTTGACGCGCAACTGGTGCGATGTTTCGCGCACACTGTCCACACCACGATGAGCGAACGCACTGACACCTTCAGCCGCATGCTCCACCACGGGCGTGGCCTGGTGGCGCAAGTCCTGCATGGCGACGGCCAGGCTTTCCAGCGCTTCATTGGCGACTTGCCGGGTCGATTTGATGGCTTGTTCAGCAGACTGTGAGGCTTGTTCTACCAGGCTACTGGACTGTTCGACCGGTTTGTTAAGAAACATGTTGATTCCTTGGAAGGGTTGTGATGAAAGGGTAAGAACGACCGGCAAGCGGGGCATAACACCCCGCTTCACTGGTTTCAGCGGTTTTTCAGGGATCCGAAAATGAAGCTGGCAACTGCCAGAATGGCGAAGACAAGGAATAGGATCTTGGCGATGCCCACGGCACTGGCGGCAATACCACCAAAGCCGAGCAAGGCTGCGATCAGCGCGATGACAAAGAAAACGACGGCGTAATGCAGCATGACTGAACTCTATACTGGTTGAGGATGACTTCGCAAGCAGTTTTTACTGCGAAGTACTCAGAATAAAGGGGGTGGGCGCCGACGGTCTGTTCGTTCGGACACATACCGTTTGAATCGCCTCACATGAGGCAATAACGGCCAGCAAATTTACAACTCAGCCTCATGGAACAACAAGCCGTTGCGCGTGCTTTTGGGTGTAACGGCGAAATGCCGGTGGGTCGCCAGCGTGGCAATGCGCCCGCGGGGCGTACCACGCGAACGCCGGGCAATCTCAAAGCCACCTTTTTCATCGGTCGGCACATTGTCGAATCACAGGCAATGGGGTCAACAGGTGACACCGTTGCGCCGCAAAGCCCTACAGCCAGCTATCTTGTGGGAGATGATTAACGCCACCGAAGACCGAAACGTCCTGCCAGTGGCTTGCCAGCCACTGGTGTGATGAGGTTAACTCCTCAAGTTATAGCGATCAGGGTGGGGCAGTTTGGGTGGCCATCGGGGCCCGACAAGGCTTCAGAAAAAATTGCGATGACCGCGCCGGTGGCCATGGAACCCATGCCAATTGCTGGGCCAGCCAGCGCAAGCCATGCTAGGTGCCAAGCGCTGGCGGGTGCATTTTGTGATGCCCAGTGCTTACACCTTGAGCACCCTGCCCAAGCCCAACAACCCGACCGTGCAACTACGCGAAGTACCTGCCAAAACCTGGTCGGTGCTGAGCTATTCCGGCTTTAACACCGAAGTCGGCATGCAGCAGCGCACTGATGAGTTGGTGGCATGGCTGGCGGCACAAAAAAATAAACACCACCGGCAGCCCGCAACTGGCGCGCTACAACCCACCCTGGACTTTGCTCATGTTTCGCCGCAACGAAATCATGCAGGAAACCCAATAACCAGGGGTCAGTTCACACCCGTGCTTGCGCTGCGGTAGGGCTACTGTTTCCGGTCGTCCACGCGCCACCAGCTGACATCGTCAATACCACGCACTAGCTGGTAGGCCTCAACCACCACCTCAAGCAGCACGCAGTCTGCTGCTTGTAGAAAGGTGGCAAGGTCAGGGTGTTTTTGCAGGTGGGCACCTAGCCGGAGCGGCTGAGTGACGACATTGATTTCTTGCGCTCGCCCCACGGCACTCAGAATAAAACCCTCTGCTGCGCCGCTGCTGCCGGTGCGGCTGCGGCCATCCATTAACATCGACACCCGCTGGTTTTGCATCAGATTGGTGAATTTTCGGGTGTTGCGGTAGGTGGCAAAAACCAGCCGCTTCCCTGCATCAAGAGGGGTAATGGCGATCAAACTGGTGTGCGGTTGCCCGGCGTTTTCGGTGGCAAGTACGGCAAAACCAGTGTTGTTGAGCAGCGTCTGGATGCTGTCCCAGATGGCGGTGGGCGAGGTCATTGAACACCAAGTTGACTGGTTGGCACTGGTTGACCAGCAGGGTTGAAAGCCTGCAACACCATTTGCGCACCCCCTTGGTAGGCAGCGATGGCGGCGTGAATGATTGTTTGCGAGTTACCCGCCAGATCGCACATCACCAGATTGAGCTGGGCAATTGAGAGTTTGAATGGCATGAAATGTTAGAAAAAATGACCTGATTGGTAATCAAAATTCGCGCTCCAAGGGGCGATGTATACGATAAATACCGCTAATGAACTTCAGGCAACACACCAAGGAGGTCATTCGGGGCGCCATTCAGACGCATTTCGGTCGATGACCCATCGCTGGTTGGGCTGTTATTGGCAGTTTGGGGGAAATTTCCCACCCCGGTTGTTGCATGGCTGAAGTTTCTTGCAAATCAGGAGCCCTTTAGTCATTGCGAACGAAGTGAAGCAATCCAAGCCCCCAGTCGCCCCGAACTACCAGGCTGCGCTCGCCCTGACAGTGCGATATTTCAAGACCTGACCCCAAGACCCCGAGCGTTCTATCGTTTGTTCAAGCATGGCGTTGGCCTCCAGTAAATCGTTGATGCTCTCTATCTCTGCCATGTTAGCCTTTGGCGCTTTTCTGCGCAACAACATGCGCACCCAAAGGGTGATGGTGCGGCGTAGCGGTTGCATGTTTTCGCCTTGCAGCACCTCTCCCAGGGCACCCAGCACCTGGGCAATGTCGGCCGGGGTGCGGCTGCGCTCCAGTCGAAACAGGGCCTCGGCCAGGTTGCGCATCTCGGCCATCGGGTGCAGTTTGAGCCGGGCTTCGCCCACCAGGTGGTACAGCAGGCGGGGCCGGTAGGGCTCCAGGCCAGGCAGGCTGGTGTAGCCGGTGTCGTGCTGGGGGGTCTGGCGCATGGGTGTGCATTATCGCCGGCCCATCGGACCTGCGGCAAAGATCTGGATTCTATTTTGCTATTTATTTAATAGCTTCTTGCGCAATAGATATAAGAGCTAGAGCCCTATTTGACTAAAATGGAAGCCGTGGCCTGAGGGCTCAAGCCCTTTCCTGATTGGCAGTGAACTTGAGCCAACACACCAAGGAGGTCATTCGGGACGAAATTCAGACGCATTTCGGTCGATTTCCCGAAGCCGACTCAGCTGCTGTTCTAATTCGGTTTCAATACGACCTTAATTTTAAAAACTATTTTTTAGAGAAATTTAAATCAAAATCCACGCCCCAAGAGGCGCGGTGTAAATGCCACGGTGTCTCGCAAGTAAATTGGGGGAAAGTGCTGGCGTTGGGTTCATGGTTGGGTTACCCGATGGACCCAGCCCCGCTGATGCTGGCGTGCAGACAAATCGCCGCGGCAGCAGCCACATTGAGTGACTCCTCACCACCGGGCTGGGCAATCCGGACATGGACATCGGCGCGAGCTTCCAATTCAGCACAAACACCCTGCCCCTCATGACCCAGTGCCCACGCGCAGGGCATCGGCAAGTCTCTCGTCTGGAGCATTTGATGCAGGAAGGAACCCCGGTGTGAACTGGTCACCAGCAGCGGCACGGCCAATCGGTCAAGCGTTGCCAGACTGGCACCTTCGATCAATTGCAGACCCCAATGCGCGCCCATGCCGGCCCGCAGCACCTTGGGGCTCCACAGTGCGGCCGTGCCCTTGAGCGCGATCACCTGGCTGAAGCCAAAGGCCGAGGCACTGCGCAAAATGGCACCCACATTGCCGGCATCCTGGACCCGATCCAAAATGACACTGGCTGCATCAGCCTGCACCGGCACCGTGCTGGGCAGATCAAACACAAAACCCATTCGCACAGATGACTCCAGAGTGCTGAGCTGGTCAAACAAATTATCTGAAATAACTATATTTTTTATAGCTGCCTGCGCATACTGCACATGCACCAGAGGCCAAAAAGAGGCTGAAAAAACAGCCATCGCCGGCGGCACCCCGCGCGCCAGGGCGGCGCGCACCAGGTGATCGCCTTCCACCCAGAATCTGCCTTGCTTGCGGTAGTCTGTACTGCCATGCACCAGACGGCGCAAGTCTTTGAATAATGCGTTGTCAGGCGAGCTGATGACCGTGCCAGGGGCCGCTGTAGCCGACTTCATGTCAAACCAGGCGGCAATCCATCGCCTTGCAGACCGGCCAGCACCTGAGCCACCGGCCGGAATGTCTTGCGGTGCTGCGGGCAAGCGCCCTGCTCGCGCAGTGCTGCCAGGTGCTGCGCTGTGCCATAACCCTTGTGACGGGCAAAACCATAAGCCGGGTATTGCAGGTCATAGTCCTGACACCAGTGATCGCGTGTCACCTTGGCCAGAATCGAGGCTGCCGAAATGGCCGCCACCAGCGCGTCACCCTTGATGATCGCCTGGCACCTCATGGGCAAGACCGGCAAGCGGTTGCCATCGACCAGCACCAGTTTGGGCGGCAGACGCAAGCCCTCGACGGCCCGACGCATGGCCAGCAATGTGGCTTGCAAAATATTCAGCGTGTCAATCTCGTCCACACTGGCCTGGGCCACCGCAAAACACAGCGCTTTGCCGCGAATCTCATCGAACAAGCGTTCTCGCCGCAGTGCCGTGAGTTGTTTGGAATCCGCCAGGCCACTGACCGGATTGAGATCGTCCAGAATCACCGCGGCGGCCACCACCGGCCCGGCCAGGGGACCGCGCCCGGCTTCGTCAACGCCGGCGATCAGCCCATTGACACCCCAGCGCAACGCCACCTGCTGCATGCTGGGCTGGCGAGATCGCCGGTGGCTAGGCTTGGAGGACGTTGGCGATGGCATGGGCAGCAAGGGCTGGTGTGTCACGCTGCAGTTCGGTGTGCAGTGCGGCAAAGCGTTGTTCAAGTTGACCTATTTTTTCAGGCCGGCTGGCGCAGGCATCCAGCCAGGCCAGCACTTCACGGGCTAAGGCCTGAGGTGTTGCGGCATCCTGCAGCAACTCCGGCACGACAAATTCACCGCTCAGGATATTGGGCAACCCGACCCAGGGCTGTAGCCGCTTGCGCCGCATGATGTGCCATGACAGTGCGCCCATCCGGTAAGCAATCACCATGGGGCGCTTGAACAGCGCAGCCTCCAGCGTGGCGGTACCGCTGGCGATCAGAGTGACATCACAAGCGGCCAGCACCGCGTGCGACTGGCCATCGACAACCCTGATGGTGTCACCCAAACCACTGGCGGCCACTGCAGCCGTGATCTGTGGTTTCAGCTGGGGTACCGCCGGCACTATAAATTGAATAGCTGGTCGCGCTTTTGTAATAAGGGCTGCAGCCTGAAAGAACACTGAAGCCAGGTATTTGACTTCAGACTCGCGACTGCCCGGCAGAATGGCCACAACGGGAATGTCGTCGCGCAGTCCAAGCTGAACACGTGCCTGATGGCGGTCGACTTGCATGGGAATCACGTTGGCCAACGGATGCCCAACGTAAGTGGCGGCAATGCCATGCCGGGCCAGCAAGGCCGGTTCAAACGGAAAGATACACAACACATGGTCAACGCTGCGCCGGATTTTTTCCAGCCGCTCGGCGCGCCAGGCCCAGACCGATGGGCAAACAAAATGGACGGTCTTGATGCCTTGGGATTTAAGGTCGGCTTCGAGGGTCAGGTTAAAGTCTGGCGCGTCAACACCAATGAAAATATCAGGTTTTTGCGCTAACAGGCGCTTTTTCAGCAGCGTGCGAATACCCAGGATCTCGCGATATCGGCGCAATACCTCCCAGCCAAAACCATGCACCGACAACTTGTCATGCGCCCACCAAGCTTCAAAACCACGTCGGGCCATGTGGGGGCCGCCGATGCCACAGCTATGCAGGTCAGGCCAACGCGCCTGTAGCCCATCGAGCAACAAGCCGGCCAGCAAGTCACCTGAAGTTTCACCTGCGACCAGCGCGGCGTTGACCATGAAATGAACGTCCGGATTAGCGCACGATGCCGCGTTGAGGCGAAGTTTGCTCTAAGAAGGAGAGCATCATCTGAACGTCTGGCGTGCACTGCGGGCAATCCTGATCCAATTGTGCGATGCGCTCACGCGCCGCCAGCAGGGTCAGGTTGTCACGGTAAAGCGCTCGGTACATGCCCTTGACGGCGGCGATTCGCTCTGGCGAGAAACCACGTCGGCGCAAACCCTCATAGTTCATCGAACGCGCTGAACCGGGTTGACCCTGGCACATCACAAACGGCGGCACATCGGCTAGCAACACGGTGCTGATGGCCGTCATGCTGTGAGCCCCGATCCGGACAAACT
>JAIFMA010000157.1 GCA_020048795.1 Rhodoferax sp. | reverse complement strand
ATGACCCTGCCCCATGCCGTCTCACGCCTGCGCAGCGCACGCCTGGCGCGCGCCGTCAAACCTTTTCGCACCCGTGGTGGCCCCGGTGAGCGTTGCCCGGGCTGCCGGGTCATGTACAGCCACTGCCTGTGCGCCTTGCGCCCGGAACTGCCCACGCGCGCCGGCATGTGCCTGCTGATGGCTGACATTGAGCCGCTCAAGCCCAGCAACACGGGCTGGCTGATTGCCGATGTGGTGACCGACAGTTTTGCCTTTGGCTGGACGCGCACTGCGGTGGACCCAGGCCTGTTGCTGCTGCTGGCTGACCCGCAATGGCAGCCCTATGTGGTGTTTCCGGCCGAGTTGGTAGCACCCGAGCGACTGGTGCGTACTCTGCTGCCCGATGTGTTCCCGCAAGGGCAAGCAGCCAAGCGCCCGCTCTTTGTGTTGCTCGATGCCACCTGGTCCGAGGCGGGCAAGATGTTTCGCAAAAGCCCCTATCTGAACCACTTGCCGGTGCTCAGCCTGCAGCCTGACCAGCGCTCCAGCTACCGCCTGCGCCGGTCCAGCCATACCAACCACTTTTGCACCTCTGAAGTGGCTGCCCTGTGCCTGGCCATGGCCGACGAGCCGCATGCGGCTGAAGTATTGACCACCTATCTGGAGGTGTTTACCCACCACTACCTGCAGGCCAAAAACCAGCTGCCGGTGGATTGGGAAGATGCGGCGCACCAGCGTTTGCGCGACCTGTGCGCGCCATCAGATGAAGCTTGACGGCGCTTCAGGTGCTCAACCAACCGGTGTTTGCAGCACCCGATGAATACGCCATTGCAGCTCGGCTGCGGTGCTGATCGGCGTGGAGTTCAGCCAAGCCAGCCACGGCGTGGTGGGGCTTGAAACCCAGACGCAAATTCCATTTCCAAATCATTTGTATCTAGGTACGAAGCCGCAGGCAGTGCTGACGCTTGCGCCACCCAGGTGGTGAGCAACCCCTTAGGCATATCTAGGTTGAAGCCACTTGCGCCCTATTCCACTGTCACCGATTTGGCCAGATTGCGCGGCTTGTCCACGTCGGTGCCGCGGGCGCAGGCCGTGTGATACGCCAGCAACTGCAGTGGCACCACATGCAGCAGCGGCGAGAGCTCGCCGTAGTGCTCGGGCATGCGGATCACATGCAGGCCGTCGCCGCTTTCAATGTGGGAATCGGCATCGGCTAGCACATACAGCACGCCACCGCGGGCCCGCACCTCGTGCATATTGCTCTTGAGCTTTTCCAGCAACGCATCGTTGGGTGCCACCGTGACCACCGGCATGGCGCTGGTAACGAGTGCCAGCGGCCCATGTTTAAGCTCGCCTGCCGGATAGGCTTCGGCGTGGATATAGCTGATTTCCTTGAGCTTCAAGGCCCCTTCGAGCGCGATCGGGTAGTGCAAACCACGCCCCAAAAACAGTGCGTTTTCCTTGGTGGCAAAGTCCTGCGACCAAGCTATGACCTGGGGCTCCAGCGCCAGTACGGCCTGCAGGGCAGCGGGCAAATGACGCAACGCCTTGATGTGGCGGGCTTCTTGCGCCTCGCTGAGTAGCCCACGCGATTGGGCCAGCGCCAGCGTCAGCAAAAACAGCCCGGCCAACTGGGCCGTGAAGGCCTTGGTCGAGGCCACGCCAATCTCAACGCCGGCGCGGGTGATATAGGCCAAGGCGCATTCGCGCACCATGGCGCTGGTGGCCACATTGCAGATCGTCAAGGTGTGCGCCATGCCCAAGCCCTGCGCATGGCGCAGCGCCGCCAGGCTGTCTGCGGTTTCGCCACTTTGACTGATGGTGACCACCAGTGTGCGCGGATTGGGCACCGAGTCGCGGTAACGGTATTCGCTGGCCACCTCGACCTGGGTCGGGACCCTGGCGATGCTCTCAAGCCAGTATTTGGCCGTGCAGCCGCTGTAATAACTGGTGCCACAGGCCAGGATCAGCACCGAGTCGATGCCCTTGAAGACACGCGCCGCACTGACACCGGCACCGTCAAAAAGCTCGGGCATGATGCTGGCAATGCCCTCCAGGGTGTCGGCAATGGCCCGCGGCTGCTCGAAAATTTCCTTTTGCATGTAGTGCCGATACGGGCCCAGCTCCGCAGCACCCGTGTGCGCATGCACTGTTTTGACCGGCCGTTGTGTGGCCGTGAGGTCCTTGAAGGCCTTGTCCTGGAGCCAGTATTTGCCAAGCTGCAGATCGGCCACGTCACCTTCTTCGAGGTAAACAATCTGGTCTGTGACGCCCGCCAGGGCCATGGCATCGCTGGCCAGATAGTGCGACTGGCCCCCTGCGCCCACGCCCAGGATCAGCGGTGAGCCGGCGCGGGCACCGATCAGGCGGTGCGGCTCGTCCTTGCAAAACACGGCAATCGCATAGGCACCACGCAGCGATCCCAACGCGGCTTTGACCGCATCAAATAGATCGCCGTCGTACAGGTTGTCAATCAGGTGTGAAATCACCTCGGTATCGGTCTGGCTTTGGAACACATAGCCTTTGGCCTGCAGCGTGGCGCGCAGTTCGTCGTGGTTTTCAATGATGCCGTTGTGCACCAGCGCAATGCGCCCGGGGCGTTGGTCGGCATCGGTGCCCGGCCCATGGCTGAAATGCGGGTGGGCGTTGTGCACCGCAGGCGCGCCGTGGGTGGCCCAGCGGGTATGCGCAATGCCGGTGGTACCCGCCAAATGCGTGGTGTGGATCTGCCCCATCAGCTCAGCCACGCGCGAGGTGCTGCGCGCGCGCTGCAATCCGTTGGCATAGACCGCCACGCCACACGAGTCATAACCCCGGTACTCCAGCCGGGACAAACCTTGCACCAACACCGGCACGACGTTTTGCGTCGAGACCGCACCCACAATGCCACACATAGACGGCTCCTTCCTAAAGCGATGGATGGTAGAAGTGGACAGATGAAATAGGCGATCAATAATTTAACAAAATTGATTTTTTATTTCTTAGTTTCATCAATTTGGCACATAATTTCATAAATCACAAAAATTTGAATGAAAACATCTCTATCGTTGCATCATTTTTTGCTGGCAATCGCGGTGGTGGCTGTGTGGGGCAGCAATTTTGTGGTGATCAAGCTGGCTCTTGGGCAGATGCCGCCGCTGCTGTTTGCCAGCTTGCGGTTTACCGTTGTGGTGCTGCCGCTGGTGTTTTTCTTGCCACGCCCGGCCGTGCCGTGGCACAACCTGGTCGGCTACGGCCTGCTGATTGGGGTTGGCCAATTCGGACTGCTGTTTGTGGCGATGAATGGCCATATATCGCCCGGACTGGCCTCACTGGTGATTCAGGTGCAGGTGTTTTTCACCATCGGGCTGGCCATGATGCTCGCGGGTGAAACCTTGGCGCGGATACAGTGGATCGCGCTGGCGTTGGCCGGGACCGGTTTGTGGGTGATCGTGGCGCACACCGATGGCAGCACCACCGTCTTGGGCCTGGGCCTGGTTTTGCTGGCGGCGCTGGCATGGGCCGGCGGCAACCTGGTGTCGCGCGCGGCCGGGCGCATCAACATGGTGGCTTATGTAGTGTGGTCGAGTCTGTTTGCGGTGCCGCCGCTGGCTTTGCTGTCCTTATGGGTCGAAGGCTGGGCTGCGCTGGCCGACGGACTTCAACACGCCAACAGCCTGACCTGGGCCGCCGTTGCCTGGCAGGCCTGGGGCAACTCGATCTTTGGCTACGCCGCCTGGGGCTGGCTGCTGTCGCGCTACAGCGCTGCCACCATTGCGCCGATGGCGCTGCTGGTGCCACTGTTTGGCATGGCCAGTTCGGCCTGGTGGCTGGGCGAAAGCTTGCCGTTCTGGAAACTGGGCGCAGCCGCACTGGTCATGGCTGGGCTGGCGCTCAACCTGCTTTGGCCCTGGTGGCTGCGCCAGCATCGGCAGCGTTAAACCATGAACGCTCCCAACCTCGATGCCATTGACCTGCAATTGCTGGCGCGGCTGCAAGTGGATTCATCGCTGAGCAACCAGGCCCTGGCTGCGTTGGTGCATGTATCGCCGCCCACTTGCCTGCGCCGCGTCAAACGATTGCACGATACGGGCCTGATCGAACGCGAAATTGCCGTGCTCAACGCCGACCACCTGGCCCGAGCCTTTGGCCACGGTCTGAGCGCCGTCGTGGAGGTCACGCTGGACCGCCAGGATCAGGCGGCGCTGGAGCGGTTCGAGCAGCGCCTGCAGGCCGAAGACGCAGTGCAGCAGTGTTATCGGGTGTCGCCCGGACCGGATTTTTGCCTGGTGGTGCATGCCGCCAATATGCCCGCCTATCTGGCGCTCACCCAACGGCTGTTCACCGCAGATGCCAATGTACGCAATGTCAAAACCTTTTTCAGCATCAAACGCAGCAAATTTGGTGCACGCTTGCCGCTGCCAGAGCTGCCGTAAATAGTCCGTTGCAGGTCCTGTGCTTTCCTAAGTTTTTCTTAAGGCTGACCCATTAACGTACAGGCCAGTTCAAACTTAGGCTGAAACATGAAATCAAACCTCTCCCTGTGCAAGCTGCTGGCCTGCCTGGCAACCGTCGGCACCCTGCCGCTATCTGCCGTCGCCAATCCGATCCTGGACGACTACCGCGCTGCCGCCAGGCAGGAAAAAGCCGCCTTCCAGGACTTCAGCCTGGCTGCCGGGCAAAAGCTCTACTCCACGGTGGGGCCCAACCAGGTGTCGTGTGCGTCGTGCCACACGGATTCACCCAAAAATGTGGGCAAACACGCCAAGACCAACAAGCTGATCGAGCCACTGGCTCCCAGCGCCAACCCGAAACGCTTTACGGATGCCTCCCAGGTGGAAAAATGGTTCAAGCGCAATTGCAATGATGCCCTGGCGCGCGCCTGTACGGCGCAGGAAAAGGGCGATTTCATGAGCTACGTGTTGTCGGTCAAATAAGGTGCCCCGCATGAACATCGTCCGACTCCTATTGCTGGCGGCACTGATCGCCCTTTCGGCCGGGGCACAGGCCAAATACAACGGTGAAGACCGGGGCAAGCCGGTGATGCCGGCCCAGTCCAACGCCAAATGGCTGGCTGAATGTGGCGGTTGCCACATGGCTTTTCCGCCCGGCCTGCTGCCTGCAGCATCCTGGAAAAAAATCATGACCGGACTGGACAAACACTTTGATACCGATGCCTCCCTGTCCGCACCAGATGCCAAAGAGATTACCGACTACCTGGTGAAATACCCCTCCAACCGCTGGACCGCCAGCAGCGCGCCGCTGCGTATTTCTGACGCTGCATGGTTCAAGGCCAAGCACAGCAGCGGCGAGATCAATCCGGCCGTCTGGAAGCGCGAGTCGGTCAAAAGCCCGGCCAACTGCATGGCCTGCCACAGCGGTGCAGACAAAGGCGACTTCAACGAGAACAGCATTCGCATCCCGAAGTAATTGGCTTTCTCAAACCACGCAGATGACCATCTTGCCCGCTCCTGGCTGAAAGTTTTCATGCAACGCACGCTGATCTGGGATCTGCCCACGCGACTATTCCACTGGACGCTGGCCGGCAGCTTTGCCGTGGCCTGGCTCACCAGCGAGGGTGACCGGTGGCACGCCGTGCATGTGTTTGCCGGCTACCTGATGCTGGGTCTGGTGGGTTTTCGGGTGATCTGGGGTTTTGTCGGCTCGCATTTTTCACGGTTTTCATCGTTCTGGTTTGGTCCCAGGCAAGCCATGGTTTACCTGAAACAAATCGCCGGTGGTCAAGCCGCGCGCCATGTCGGGCACAACCCCACCGGCAGCGTGGCGATTTACCTGCTGCTGGCGTTGACCGGCATGATCGGGTTGACCGGCATCCTCACTTTGGGAGGCGACGAGCAGCAGGGACTGGCAGCCGGCTGGCTCGGCTTCGCACAGGTCAAGTGGGTCAAGGAATTGCACGAGGTGCTGGCCATCGTCATGTTGCTGGTGGTGCTGGGTCACATCACGGGCGTGGTGGTGGAAAGTATGCTGCACCGGGAAAACCTGGCGCGCGCCATGCTGACAGGTTTCAAGCAAGCAGCACCCCAGACCCCCAGAGCATCGGCGCACCGAGGAGTTGCAGTTGGCCTGCTGGGTGCCATGCTGGGTTTCGGCATCTGGTGGTTTGACTACGCCATTGAGCGGCAACTCCATTCACCAGGTGCATCTGCCGGGCCCGTGGCGGGCCACCCAACCCACCGGCCGCAAGTCAAATTTGTTGGCCCTCAATTACCTGACAACAAGACATGGCGTGACGAGTGCGGTAGCTGCCATGCGGTTTTTTATCCGGCCCTGCTACCAGCAAGGTCCTGGCAAAAAATGATGGCCGAGCAGGCTCAGCACTTTGGCACCGATCTCGGTCTGGACGGGGCGACCACGCAAGCGGTGCTCACATTCCTGCTGGACAACGCAGCCGAGCATCATCAGACCGAAGCAGGTTTCAAGATCGATCAATCGGTAGCCA
>JAIFMA010000040.1 GCA_020048795.1 Rhodoferax sp. | reverse complement strand
CGTTAAAAACTATCTTTGGAAGAAGACGGACACCGAAGAAAATACAGGTTCAGTCCGGCTGAAAACAAGCACTTTCGGCTCGGCGGTCACATTCACTCATGATTTTGGATTTCCTTGATTTGAGGACATCTTAAATTTTTGTCCTAAATCCGGGATCCACTTTAACACCCCACCGATACGAAAAAAAGGGTTGGCCTTGCGACCAACCCTTAAGGGATCCCTGAACCTGAAGGTTTCGAAAGGACCCGAGGAGACAACCTGTAAAAATAACTCAGATCAACCTCTGGGAGCTAGTATCTCAGGGTTTCCCCTTTATCTTTAGAGATTGACCATTAAATTTATCGCTTCAATTCAAAAATGCTACAGGCGGCGAACTGCTTAACGCTTTTTTGACGTTGCCTTAGCTGCATTGGTGGCTGTGTTCGTGACGGCGGCAAAGTTGGCTTCGGCAACATCGGTTGCCTGTTTGACAGCCTTTTGCATTGATTCCAAGGCGTTACCGGCAGCGGCAACTGCGCTCTTCATAACCGCAACGGCGCTTTCTGAGCCAGCTGGCGCATTTTTGGCCGCGGAATCGATCAGTCCAGCAAATTTTTCCTGAGCTTCAGCTGCCTGGCCTTCAAAGGCCTTGGAAAATTCGCTGGTGGTGCCCGTGGCGATTTCATAAAGATGACGGCTATACGCAGCGGTCTTCTCAGCCAAAGGCTGTAGTAAGCTTGATTGCAGCGCCAACAACTCTTGCGCGTCCTTGACGCTTAAAAGAGCTTTGACATTGTCGCCAGACTCGGCCAGAGCAGCTTTGGATGCTGTCATGTTCAGTTCAACAATTTTTTCAAGACCTTCAAAGGCCTTTGCAGTCAGACCCAGCAGGGTTTCAACGTTTGCTTTTTGCGAGGCCAGTACTTGTTCTACAGTCATCATGATCATTTCTCCATCAAGTTAAAAATGTTTTCTGCCCCACCACTCAGGTCACCTCGGTGTTATGTTGCAGTGCAGCATGAAGCGAATTATAGAAGTATCTTGGGTTGCTGCAAGTTGTTTTTGTTGCACTGCAGCAAATTAGGTGGCCATTTCTAATTCTCTGGCCTTTGTTGGCTGTGACAACGTTTGAACTATCGCGGCCAAGAATATCAATGC
This sequence comes from Rhodoferax sp., assembly GCA_020048795.1. Lineage (GTDB taxonomy): Bacteria > Pseudomonadota > Gammaproteobacteria > Burkholderiales > Burkholderiaceae_C > Rhodoferax. The sequence continues at coordinate 5,308 of JAIFMA010000040.1, read as the reverse complement.
GCCATGAAGCATCTTGTGCGCGGTAACTGTGAGAATGTGCACACTTGCACAACAACTTTAATGGAGACCGATGATGGGCATTAACACCAGGCTGGCACGACAGTATCCGGCTAAGCCGAGTGACGTGTACTTGTTTGCGACCTGCCTCGTTGACCAGTTCACGCCGCAGGTCGGGCTTGACACGGTTCATTTGCTTGAGCGCGAAGGTATCCGGGTCCATTACCCGCAAGCCCAAACCTGCTGCGGTCAACCTGCTCACAGTAGTGGTTACCCCGATGAAGCGCGTGCCGTGGCATTGCACCAGTTAAGCCTGTTTGACCAGTCATGGCCGGTGGTGGTGCCCTCCGGATCGTGCGCCGGAATGATCCGCCTGCATTACCCCCACCTGTTTGCAAATGACCCGATACTCCATGCCCGGGCGCTTGAGTTATCCGAACGCGTGTTCGAGTTAAGCGAGTTCCTGGTGCATGTCGTCAAATTCAGCCAAGAAGACTTGGGTGAGAAATGCGTGGTGGCACTGCACACGTCCTGTCATGCGCGCCGTCAGATGGGTTCTCATGAGACCAGCGTGGCGCTTCTTGAGGCACTGGGCCATGTCAGGCTAGTGGCGCAGGCACATATCGAGGAATGTTGCGGTTTTGGTGGCACGTTTTCTCTTTTGCACCCGGAAATTTCGGAGGCCATTGTGACCGACAAGGTGGCTTGCCTTAAAGACAGTGGGGCGCAGTGTGTGATAAGCGCTGATTGTGGGTGCCTTCTCAACATCACCGGACGGGCCGCCAAGCAAGATGAGATCGCTGGCCGCACTGAGCAGTCGTTACCTGGTGAGCATCTGGCAAGCTTTTTGTGGAACCGAACCCACACCAACCATGGAGCCCAACCATGAGCGCACGAGACGGGATCCTGGGGCGTTTGCGCGCCATCACCATGCCAGATACGCCAGAGCGACCTGATGTGAGGTCGTGGTTTGGGGCTCATGGACATCAGGAAGATGCCGCGCAGCGCGCTGCTCGCCTACGCACCGCCCTTGAAGCAGTCAAGACCGAAGTTCATGATGTCACCCATGCCAATTGGACGGCTGTCTTGATGGAAATCGCCACCAGAAAAGGTCTACGCCATCTGCTGATCGGATCGGATACACCACACGGTGACGAACTGGCCACCAAAGTTGCGGACAAACTTCAAATCGTGCGCTACGACCAACCGGTCGATGTATGGCAAGATCAATTGTTCAACGATATTGATGCCTCATTGACACTGGCCAGAAGTGCGGTTGCAGAAACAGGCAGCCTGATTTTGTGGCCTGGTCCGAGCGAGCCTCGGCTGATGTCCTTGGTTCCTTCACTTCATTTTGTGCTGCTGGATGTGAACACCATACATGCTGATTTTCACTCTGCCATGGTTAACGAAGGCTGGGCCAAGGGCATGCCGACCAATGCTTTGCTGATTTGTGGCCCCTCGAAAACCGCTGACATTCAGCAAACCCTGGCTTATGGCGCGCACGGGCCGCGAGAACTGGTGGTGTTGTTGCGCTGGTCCTCAGGAGTCACAACATGAGCAAGCTTATTTCCATCCATCCAACCGAAGATTTCAAGGCGCGCAGCCGATTGGTGCTAAATGACCCCGCGCAACGAAAGAATTTTCGCGGTGCCATGGACTTCTTGCAGGCCAAGCGCCGGGCACAATTTGCCGATCAGGATGAGTTGCAGGGGCTACGCGAGCTTGGTGCGCAGATTCGCCGTTACAGTCTGGCCAATTTGCCGCGTTTGCTGGAACAGCTTGAGGAGAACCTGACGAAGAATGGTGTTCAGGTGCACTGGGCACAAACACCGGTAGAAGCCAACGATATCGCGCTAGGTATAGCCCGGCGTGTTGGTGCCAGGCACATCATCAAGGGCAAGTCCATGGTGAGCGAGGAAATCGGCTTTAACCATGCCATGACAGACGCTGGAATTGAAGCGTTCGAGTCCGACATGGGCGAGTACATCGTGCAACTCGCAGGTGAAGCACCTTCTCACATCATCATGCCGGCCATCCATAAAACCAAGCAGGAGATTGCCCAGCTTTTTGCGGACCAAGTGCCCGGTGTCAGTTACACCGATGATGTCGACGCGTTGATCCAAATCGGACGACGTGTGCTGCGGCGAAAATTTGCCGATGCCGATATCGGATTGTCTGGCGTGAACTTCTGTGTGGCCGAAACAGGTACCCTTTGTCTGGTGGAAAACGAGGGCAATGGGCGTATGTGCACGACCGTTCCAAAGGTCCACATTGCCATCACCGGGATCGAGAAAGTGCTGGAAAAGCTGGAGCATGTGCCTGCTTTGCTGAGCCTGTTGACACGTTCGGCCACGGGTCAGCCGATCACCACTTATGTGAACATGATCAGCGGGCCACGCCAACCCGACCAAAAAGATGGTCCGAGAGAAGTGCATCTGATTCTGCTGGACAACGGGCGAACCCAGGCTTATGCCGATGAAGAACTGCGCTCCACCCTGCAGTGCATTCGTTGTGGTGCTTGCATGAACCATTGCCCCGTCTATGCCCGCATTGGTGGACACGCCTATGGCACAACCTATCCAGGGCCGATTGGTGCCATCATTTCTCCACACCTGTTGGGCCTTGATGCGACCTACCCACTGGCGTTTGCCTCTACCTTGTGTGGAGCCTGCGCTGAAGTCTGTCCGGTCAAGATTCCCATTACAGACATTTTGGTACGTTTGCGCAATGAGGCGCAGGCGCGACCCGACGGCGACGATGCCACTTTGCGCGGCAGTGGTGCCGGGCGCAACATGGCGGTGTCGGCGGTGTGGAGCGTCTGGTCGCAGGTGTACAGCAAACTGGGCTTGTACAAGATGGCATCCTGGTTCATGAGCCGGGGCAGGGCACTGTCGCCATCAGGGCAGGGGGCCTGGACAAGCAGCCGCACCCCCTTGGTACCTGCGGCCAGGCGGCTGCGTGATTTGCTGAAAGATCAGCAAATGTAAGGGGCACAGCATGGTTTGACCTGATTCGGCTGGCAAAATCAGGGTATGCGTAATTTACGCCATCCAGCTGGCTCCAGAACCGTTGATGCAACCAAGTCGCAGCCTGAACCTCGTTCGCTCTCCATGGTATTTCAAACCAACGGCACTCGTTGGATGGACAATGATGTCTATGGACATGTCAACAATGTGGTCTATGACAGTTGGTTCGACACTGCCGTGAACGCCTCTCTGATCGAACAGGGTGTGCTGGGTATTCACAACGGGCCTACGATTGGCTTGGTGATCGAAACCCAGTGCAACTATTATTCACCGCTGGCGTTTGCGCAAAATGCGCACGCGGGCATTCGGGTGGCTCGCCTGGGTAGCAGCAGTGTGCTGCGCGAGGTCGGCCTGTTTGCCATGGATCAGCCATCGACTGCGGCCAAGGGGCACTTTATTCATGTCGATGTGAATCGACATACGCATCGCCCCACACCCTTGCCCGCCAATTTCAATCACGTTTGGGAGAAGCTCTTATGACAACAACCCCTGCCAATCTAACCGAGCACGCAGCTGTGGTTGACGCAGCCATCACCTCGCGCATGTCAGCACGCGCCTTCACCGGGCAGGAGGTGCCGCTTGAAACGCTGGAACATCTGTTGGAGATCGCGAGTCGGGCACCTTCAGGAGTCAATACCCAGCCTTGGCGGGTCTATGTCTTGCAGGGAGACAGTCGAGCCGCACTAGTTAACAAGGTGTGTGCCGCACACGATGCCCTGCGCGCTGATCCATCACTTGCCGCACAGTACCGCGAAGAGTACGACTATTACCCTGAAAAATGGGTCAGCCCCTACATTGATCGCCGGCGTGAAAACGGCTGGGGCCTTTATGCGCTGTTAGGCATTGGCAAGGGTGACCGGGACAAAATGCATTGGCAGCACCAGCGCAACTACCGGTTTTTTGACGCGCCTGTTGGTTTGATGTTCACCATCGACCGGGTCATGGGCCGTGGTTCCCTGCTGGATTACGGCATGTTTGTGCAAACCCTGATGATCGCGGCGCGTGCGCACGGCCTGCATACCTGCCCGCAGGCCGCCTGGAACGGCTTTTCGAGCATTGTTTTACCGCACATTGGGGCGGGCGCTGACGAAATGCTGGTGTGTGGTATGGCGCTGGGGTATGCTGACGACAGTGATCCGGTCAATTCTTTCATAACGCCGCGCGTGCCCGTGAGTGAATTTACCCGTTGGTTATCCAGGAGTTAAAAAATGCGCACAGATATGTTTCAGCAGTCGCTGGAGGACCTGAACGGGTCCACGGCTGACATCGAGGCTTCAGCACTGATTTCGACTGACGGATTGATGATTGCGTCGGCCCTGCCTCAGGGCATGGATGAAGATCGTATCGGTGCCATGTCGGCAGCCTTGTTGTCGCTGGGCGAGCGAACCGCCCGTGAATTGGCGCGAGGCAAGCTCGAACGGGTATTGATCCAGGGTGAGCGCGGCTATGTGATCATGAGTGCCGCCGGTCCAGAGGCGGTGTTGACGGTGCTGGCCAAGTCCAACGCCAAGCTGGGCCTGATATTTCTGGATATCAAGCGCGCGGCCGAGACCCTGTCCAAGCTGATTTGATGGAGTGCGACATGAGGCTCACCGACATGTCCCTGCCTGTAGCGCCATCTGTGTCTGGCACCTTGACCTATACCGACGGTAGCGCCCGAAAGGTCTATGTCACAGAGGTCGAAGTCATGTTTCCGCTAGGGCGCCTGATTGTCTCGCGAACGGACCTGGCTGGCATCATTACCCATGCCAACGATGCGTTTGTGGAAATGAGTGGCTACACCCGCGCTGAGTTGATTGGCGCGCCGCACCATATTCTGCGGCACCCCGACATGCCAAAAGTGGCTTTCAAAAGTCTGTGGGACGATATTGAGGCTGGTAAAAAATGGCATGGTTATGTGAAAAATTTACGCAAGGACGGTGCCTATTACTGGGTTTATGCCACCGCCATTCCGAATATCCGCAATGGGGTCATTGTTGGCTATACCTCGGTGCGGCGAAAACCATCGCGTACACGGGTTAATGAATTGATTCCGGTCTACAAACAGTGGCTGGATCAGGAAAAGGCCGCCACATGATGCTCAATTTTTTGATAGCGCCAGACTTTTCTCCAGAGCACTTTGCGGGTTGGCACTTGCTCAACACCGTGTTGCAACGCCGATCCGGCATTCACCTGCATCTGGTCACCCCGGCCAGCGCCAGTGAGCAGGCCGAGATGCTGGCCAGTGGCAAGGCCGATATCGTCTATGCCAATCCCTTCGATGCCACCGACATGATCCGCAA
>JAIFMA010000049.1 GCA_020048795.1 Rhodoferax sp. | reverse complement strand
ACCGGGCCGTAGCTGTCCACCGCGATCGTCACCGGGCCCATGCCGAGAAAACCAAAAGCCACCAGCCCGAACGAGAACACCGCCGCCATCATGACCGCCTTGGTGTGGTCGGGGTTGATCACGGCAGTCAACTCGTCCTGCGACACGATGTAGGCGCCGGACATCAAACCGACGATGATCACGCCGATCCAGAAGGCAGAAAAGTAGCCAGCCACGATGCCGGACAGAATATTCAGACTGGCACCGCCCGCTTTGGAGGCGGTCACCACTTCGCGCACGTGCCTGGAATGAGTGGATGTAAACACCTTGACGACCTCGGGAATGATGGCACCGGCCAGGGTTCCGAGCGTGATGATCAATGAAAGCTGCCACCACAGGTTGGTGTAGGCCTTGCCCGCCACGGCAAAGTTCGCCATCAGCAGGTAAGACACGATAAAGGTCAGCACCAGCGAGACTACCGAGGTGATCCAGACCAGCGAGGTCAGCGGTGCCTCAAAATTGAAACGGGGCTTGTTGCCATACAAAGCCCGCGCCAGCAAGTCATTGCCAAAATACGATATGCCCGAGGCCACAATCATCATCACCCGCATGACAAACAGCCACACCAGCAACTGCACCTGCACCGCAGGCTCTGGGATGGCGAGCATGATGAAAGTGATCAGCGCCACGCCAGTCACGCCGTAAGTCTCAAAACCGTCGGCTGTCGGACCAACCGAGTCACCCGCGTTGTCGCCCACGCAGTCGGCGATCACGCCGGGGTTACGCGCATCATCTTCCTGAATGCCAAATTCGATCTTCATCAAGTCGGAGCCGATATCGGCGATTTTTGTGAAGATGCCCCCGGCAATCCGCAGTGCCGCAGCACCCAGCGATTCGCCAATGGCAAAACCAATGAAACACTTGCCCGCCATGGCCGGAGAGACAAACAGCAGGATGCACAGCATGATCAGCAGTTCGGTCGAAATCAGCAGCATACCAATCGAGATACCCGATTTCATCGGGATGGCATAAACCGGAAACGGTTTGGCCGCCAACGAGGCGAATGCGGTGCGGCTGTTGGCCAGCGTATTGATGCGGATGCCAAACCAGGCCACGGCAAACGAACCGGCAATACCGACCAAGGAAAAGGCCAGGATCAGCAGCACGTCGGATACCGGCAGATGCTGGACGAAATAAAAGTAACCGATCATCAGCACGGCGGTACAAGCCTGCAGGATCAACAGGAACTTGCCTTGCGTGAACATGTAAGTTTTGCAGGTCTCGTAGATCAACTCGCTGACCTCGGCCATGGTGCGGTGTACCGGCAAGTCGCGAATCTGGCGGTAAATGACCGCCCCGAAAATCAGGCCGCCCAGGCACACCAGCAACCCGTAAGAAAGCAGCGCCGAGCCTGACATTCCGCCGAGAAACGAAATCAGCGAGGCATCGCCGAGGTTAGGCAGAACCAAGTCAACCTCGCTGGTGTGGCCAGTCGCTGCAAAGGCCGACAGCGACGCTGTGCCGACGAAAAACAGCAAAATCATCAACAGGCGGCGCATCACGCCAGGCCCTGCTGATCCAAGGGAAGAGTGTCCAAACTTCATCAGTGCTCCTTAAGACATAAGAAGTGAAATCGCTGGGTTGACTCAACCAGGCATTCGATTTGAGTCAAGACAGGCGCTTCAGCCCAGATGCGAACTATAGCTTGCTTGTCTGGGCACCCCGCGCCGGTGCCGCCCGTATCTGCGCTCGTCCCCGTCCCACAGGGCTCATCATTTCACGCCAGACCGCTTGAGAGACGCTCACGGGTGCGTGGTGCAAGCAAGGGCTGCTGAAATCACAAATATCCCACTTCTGGCGGCTTTGACGGGCGCATTGCGTTGTTGCATACCGCTCATTGAGCTGGCCCCCTCCAGGTTTGCCGATGTTGCTGGAACACATTGATGCCATGGCGCGTCGCAAACAGCGCCATGTTTTGGTCGTCAAATTTCATTCACCAGAGTCCGATATCCAGCATGACGATGAAAACTTGGATCAAGTTGATTGCGATTGGAAAATGCTGCCCATCCTTCAACAGCTGATTGACTGGCTGAATGTCCGCGGTATCGGCTGGCGGTGTTGTGGCCCGGTCACCGATATTGGCCAGATGGTGGGCTCCGGCTTCGCTTTGTACGCTTCCCGACAAACCCACACAACATGTCGCAAATACCCGGTGCGGCAGCGCTGGCCAGGGCGCTTTATGTCGTGTTAATAGTCCACCAGGCCACCTTAGGGCCTGGTACGTTCATTGCAGAGTGGTAGCGGATCACCACAAACAGCACACCGCTATCTCAACTACCCCAAAAGGAATTTCCATGACAGCAATCCTCGCCCTTAGAGAGATCGACGACACCGCCCTGGCGCGCCTTGAGGCTGAGGGCCGACTGCTGAACCCGCTGCACAAGGCGCTGACCAGCAAGCCCGGACGGGTCGGTTTTCGCGGCGAGCTGGCGCTGCGTTTTGCCCCCAAACTGGCCGACGAAGCGCGTCCCCCCGAGTTATCCAGCGCGCAGGCCATGGCCGTTGCCAATGTGGGCGAGAAGCATCTTCCTTTCTTTGCCGGTTATCTGCTGAGCTTTGAGTACCTCAAAGACGTGGCCGACGTGCTGGGCGACACTTTGAGTGCCGGTGGCAAATACTTTTTGTTCTGCAACAACATTGATCTGTCCAAAAAATACCAGGTACCCTACAAGGGCGCGATGTTTTATGTGCTGCCGATCGATGAGTCCACCGTTTACAACGAAATGCTGGACCTGCTCTACCTGGAAAAAAACGACCTGAAGAAAAAAGACACCGCTGGCAAGCTCGATGCCGTGGCGGATGCGGCACTTAAATTCAACATCACCTTTGACACCATCACCTATGAAGAAGGCTTGAAGCTGATGGGTCCGGTGCGCAACCCCAACGAAAACCGTCCGGTTTGAGTGGTCGCCGAAGATGCGCTTGACCAGCCCAGCCGCTGGTACGGTACCAACCTGGTGGGGGTGCCTGCACCACTGCTGGGCAGCACAGCGTTTAACGCGCACCCGGTGGCGCTGTCGATTGCCGGCACCTGTGAAGCGCATCCCGGGCTTTTTTCATTGCTCGAAGGCAGCCATGACCTCGCCGAGGCGCAAGACATGTATGTGCATTACCTGAGCATTGCCTTCGGCCTGCGCAAGCCCGAGCCCCATGAGCTTGAAAGCATGGGCAAATCCGAGCAACGGCGCTGGCGCAGCAGTTGGCGTAAATTGCTGCAGGGCTGGGGTATGGACTCCAACGGGGCTGCCGGTGCCGTGCTCAAAGGCTGGGTGGAAAGCCGTTTTGGCCTGATGCCGAGCTTTCACAAGGCACCGTTGGCACGCTTTCCATCACCCGCCTGGATCACCTATCTGCAAGAAAAGGCATCCAGCCGACTCAACAACAACAACATCTTTCAGCAACTCGACTTGTTGTACGAGTTTTGCCAGTGGTCGCTGCGCCGCATCGGCACGCAAAACCGTGCGGTGCCGGTGCAGCACCTGCGCCTGTGGCGTGGCAGTAATCGCTGCGAGGAACAGCTCGTGAGCGGCCGCCTGCAAAACCGCCGCTGTACTGTGCGCCTGAACAACCTGGTGTCGTTCAGCCTGTCTGCCGATGATGCCTCGTGTTTTGGCGACTGGGTGTTTGAGGTTCAGGTGCCCACTTGCAAGGTGCTGGTGTTCCCCGATCTGCTGCCGGGTCAGGTTTTGCAGGGTGAACAAGAGGTGCTGGCGCTGGGTGGCAACTACGAGGTGATGGCGCGTTATGAATGATTTGCACGACCGCGCGCTGGGTGCTTACCTGGGTTTTGCCATCGGTGATGCGCTGGGTGCCACGGTCGAATTCATGCTGCCGCGCGAGATTGCCTACCAATACGGTGTTCACCGCGACATCGTGGGTGGCGGCTGGCTCAAGCTGATGCCAGGCCAGGTCACCGATGACACCACCATGTGCCTGGCGCTGGGCAATGCACTTCTGGCAGGTGGCACCCAGGCCATGGCCCGCCATGTCCAGGGTGACGAAGCCCTGGTGCGCACCATCGGTGATGCCTATGTGAAGTGGTTCAAAAGCAAACCGGTGGACTGCGGCAACACCTGCCGGCGCGGCATCATGCGTTACATGCACGAGGGCACGCTACGGGGCCCGTTAAACCCCGGCGACGGCGGCAATGGCGCGCTGATGCGCAACCTGCCCACCGTGCTGGCCACGTTGGGTGACGATGCAGCCTTTGAACGCGTCTCCATCGCCCAGGCGCGCCTGACGCACCACCACCCGCTGTCAGATGCCGCCACCCTGGGGCTGGGACGGTTGCTGGGCCTGCTGCTGAGGGGTGCGCCACAAATCGACTGTCAGCAGTGGGTGGACCAATGGGTGGTGGAGGTGCCTGACTTTCGCTTTAGCCCTTACCGTGGTTACGCCACCGCCTATGTGGTTGACACGGTGCAAACCGTGCTGCACTACCTGACGCTGCACCAGGATTTCGAGGCCGCGCTAATCGCCACCGTGAACCAGGGTGACGATGCCGACACCACCGGTGCGCTGGTGGGCATGCTGGCTGGTGCCCGCTGCGGCGCGGCAAATCTGCCGCAGCGCTGGCTGCATCGGCTGCAAGCGCCCACGGTGCAGGCCATCACTGAACAAACCCGCGGGCTGCTGGCACTGGCTGGCCCCCATTGAATCTTCCGGAGACATCCATGCCAATCTTTGACTTCAACTGCAAATCCTGCGGTCATGCGTTTGAAACGCTGGTGCGCGCCAGCAGCAGCCCGGCATGCCCACACTGCGGCAGCACAGTGCTGGAAAAATGCATCTCCAGCATCGCCCCGGCGGGCAAGATCGAGGCCATCCGCATGGCACACCGTCGTGTGGCGGCGGCGCAAGGCCACTTTGACCACTACAGCCCGTCGGACAAGGCGAAACTACTGCAGGGCAAGAAAAATATATGATGAATTGCATCTGGCCGCTATCAAATAAGCGCTTGCAGCTATCTTGTTTATAGCATGTTGTGGGTGCTGCGATGGCGAAGGCGCATCGAATCCATTTCCGCTTTTCACTTCAAGGAGTTTTTATGCACCCCTCACGCCGGATTGGACTTGGGCTGGCGATGCTTGCTGGTACCGCATGGGGTGTTCATGCTGACGAGCTGTCGGTGGCCGTGGCCGCCAATTTCACCGCACCGATGAGACAGATCACCGCCGAATTTGAAAAAGACACCGGCCACAAGGTGGTCGCGTCTTTTGGCTCAACCGGCAAGTTTTACGCGCAGATTAAAAATGGCGCCCCGTTTCAGGTGCTGCTGGCCGCTGACGACGAAACGCCTACCAGACTGATCAAAGAAAATGCCGCCGTTACAGGCAGCCAGTTCACCTATGCCATTGGCAAGCTGGTTTTGTGGTCGGCCAAACCCGGCGTGGTGGACGGCACGGGCGAGGTGCTGAAAAAGGGCGGCTTTGACCACATTGCACTGGCTGACCCCAAGCTCGCCGCCTATGGGACCGCCGCCGTTGAAGCCATGAAAGCCCTGGGCGTGTATGCCAGCCTGCAACCCAAGATCGTCACCGCTGAGAACATTTCCCAGGCCTACCAGTTCGTCAGCAGTGGCAATTCGCAACTGGGTTTTGTGGCACTGTCGCAGGTGCGCAAAGACGGCAAGATGGAAGGCTCAGCCTGGCAGGTTCCCGCCAATCTCTACACGCCAATCCGCCAGGACGTGGTGGTGCTGGAAAATGGCAAAGGCAAACCCGCAGCAGAGGCTTTGCTGAAATTCCTCCAGGCCGACAAGGCCAAAGCCATCATCAAGTCTTTCGGCTACGAACTGCCCTGAACTCGGCGCAGCTCAGGCACGGAAATGGCATGTGCGGATGCCAACCCATTCACCAGGACATCCCACCATGAAAATCGCCATCTCGGTCAAAGACGATTGGCAGCAAGTTAGCGGCCATGCCGGGCAAACCCGGCATTGGCTGGTGTACCACTGCCAGCCGGGGCAAGACGTGCCGCAGCCCCAGCGCATAGAACTTGCCAAAGCGCAATTGCCGCACCACTTCAAGGACGACGGGCCGCATCCGTTGCACGGCATTGAGCTTGTGGTGACGGCCAGCGCGGGCGATGGTTATCTGCGGCACATGGAAAAATGGGGTGCCACGGTGCTGTTAACGGGTGAAACCGACCCCCCGACAGCTCTGAAAAAAATCCTGGCGGGTGAGGCTTTGGCAGACACCCGCTTTGACATCACCACCACCCTGTGCAAACTGCGCGACCTGTTCTCGCGCCACTGACATGACCTTAGCCCACCACCGACATGCCATCCGCTGCGCCCGGTGTTGGCCAGTTTGCTGGCAGGCCGGTTGCTCAACCGGGGGGTGTTGCCCGCCACACTGGGCCTGGCTGAACCGGCTTTTCAGGCGCTTTGGAGCGACTACTTTCCCGGCGCCAGGCTGGCGCTGCCACACGGTGGCGCCGAGGACATTGTGGAACTGAGCGACCTGATTGACCTGCTGCTGCACTACCGCGCAGGGCAGCGCGAATCTGAAGTCTGGCTGGCGCACATCGTGGCCTGGGGTTGTGCGGGCCGGCACCACCTGTGGCAAGACTTGGGCCTGGCCAACCGGGGCGAACTGTCATTGCTGCTGACCACCGCTTTCCCGTCACTGGCGGCGCTGAACACGGGTGACATGAAGTGGAAGAAATTCATCTACCGTCATTACTGCAGCAAAGAGGGCATTTACGTCTGCCCGGCACCCAGTTGCGCCACATGCGCTGATTACAACCAATGTTATTCGGCGGAAAATTAGCGCCGTTATGCAACTCTCGCCCGACCTGACCGCCGTTCTGCTGACCGCCAAACTGGCCGGTATCACCACGCTGCTGCTGCTGCTCATCGGCACGCCGATGGCCTGGTGGCTGACGCGCAGCCGCTCGCGCTTGAAAAACGTGGTCGGTGCCATCGTTACCCTGCCGCTGGTGCTGCCGCCGGCGGTGCTGGGCTTTTACCTGCTGGTGCTGATGGGGCCACAAGGTCCGCTGGGCCAGTTGACGCAGGCGCTGGGGCTGGGGCTGCTGCCATTTACCTTTGCCGGGCTGGTGCTGGCCTCGGTGATTTATTCGATGCCGTTTGTGGTGCAACCGCTGCAGCAAGCTTTTTCCGCCATCGGCGACAAACCCCTGGAGGCCGCCGCCACGCTGCGGGCCTCGCCCTGGGACACGTTTTTTAGCGTGGTGCTGCCGCTGGCGCGCCCTGGTTTCATCACGGCGGCGGTGTTGGGTTTTGCCCATACCGTGGGTGAGTTTGGCGTGGTGCTGATGATTGGCGGCAATATTCCCGGCAAAACCCAGGTG
>JAIFMA010000022.1 GCA_020048795.1 Rhodoferax sp. | reverse complement strand
GTAAGTGGCGCGGCCTTGCGACATGGAGCGCAGGGTCGTGGAATAGCCAAACATTTCAGACAAGGGCACTTCGGCCTTGATGGCCTTGCCGCCGCCAACCATGTCTTCCATGCCTTGCACCATGCCGCGACGTGAAGACAAGTCGCCCATCACATTGCCGGCGTAGTCTTCGGGTGTTTCCACTTCGACCGCCATCATCGGCTCAAGAATGACCGGGCTGGCCTTGCGGCAACCTTCCTTGAAGCCAAAAATCGCCGCCATCTTGAACGCCAGTTCGTTCGAGTCCACGTCGTGGTATGAACCGAAATGCAGCGTAACTTTGACATCGACCACCGGGTAACCAGCCAGCACGCCTTGGGTTACCGCTTCGTGAATGCCTTTTTCAACCGCAGGAATGTACTCGCGCGGCACCACACCACCCTTGATGGCATCTACAAACACAATGCCCTTGCCAGGCTCGTTGGGTTCAATCTTCAAGACCACATGACCGTACTGACCCTTGCCACCGGATTGGCGAACAAATTTGCCTTCGGCATCCTCAATGGTTTTACGGATGGTTTCGCGGTAGGCCACCTGCGGCTTGCCCACATTGGCTTCCACGCCAAACTCGCGCTTCATCCGGTCCACAATGATTTCCAGGTGCAACTCGCCCATGCCGGCAATCAGGGTCTGGCCAGACTCTTCGTCAGTCTTAACGCGGAATGACGGATCTTCCTGGGCCAAACGCTGTAACGCAATACCCATTTTTTCCTGGTCAACCTTGGTTTTGGGCTCGACCGCCTGGGTAATGACCGGCTCAGGGAAGATCATGCGTTCGAGCATGATGATGGCGGTTGGGTCGCACAGGGTCTCGCCAGTAGTTACTTCCTTCAAGCCAATGCAGGCTGCAATGTCACCGGCGACGATTTCGCTCACCTCTTCGCGCTTGTTGGCGTGCATTTGCACGATACGACCAATGCGCTCCTTCTTGCCACGAATCGGGTTGTAAACCGAGTCACCCTTGGTCAAAACACCCGAATAAACACGCACAAAAGTCAACTGTCCGACAAATGGGTCTGTCATCAGCTTGAATGCCAAAGCAGAAAATTTTTCCGTGTCACTGGCTTGACGCACGACCGGGGCTTCGTCCTCGTCCATGCCTTTGACCGGCGGAATATCCACCGGAGAGGGCATGAATTCAATCACGGCATCAAGCATGCGTTGCACACCCTTGTTCTTGAAGGCAGAACCGCAGTACATCGGCTGAATCTCGCTGGCGATGGTGCGGGTCCGGATGCCAAGTTTGATTTCCTCTTCGGTCAGGTCACCTTCTTCGAGGTACTTGTTCATAAACTCCTCTGACGCTTCGGCCGCAGCCTCCACCATCTTTTCGCGCCATTGCTTGGCCAATTCGAGCAACTCTGGCGGAATTTCACGGTAGTCAAACAGCATGCCTTGTGAAGCCTCATCCCAAATAATGGCTTTCATCTTCAGCAAATCGACCACACCGGTGAAATTTTCTTCGGAACCAATCGGGATCACCATAGGCACCGGGCTGGCTTTCAGGCGCAGTTTCATCTGCTCCACGACCTTGAAGAAGTTGGCACCGGTACGGTCCATCTTGTTCACAAAGGCCAGACGTGGCACCTTGTATTTGTTGGCCTGCCGCCAAACCGTCTCGGATTGGGGCTGCACGCCACCCACAGCACAATAAACCATGCAGGCACCGTCCAGCACGCGCATGGAACGCTCGACTTCAATGGTGAAGTCAACGTGGCCAGGGGTGTCAATGATGTTGATGCGGTGCTCGGGCAAGGATTTGTCCATACCCTTCCAGAAGCAAGTGGTGGCAGCAGAAGTGATCGTGATACCACGCTCTTGCTCCTGCTCCATCCAGTCCATGGTGGCAGCACCATCGTGCACTTCACCGATTTTGTGGTTCACGCCAGTATAAAAAAGCACGCGCTCAGTGGTGGTGGTTTTACCAGCGTCAATATGGGCCGAAATGCCTATATTGCGATAGCGCTCAATGGGGGTATGGCGAGCCATGATGGATCCTTAGGTGATCGGTATCTTGAAAGACGGCAAGCCGCAGGACGCGACTTGGTACACAGGTCTCAGACTATCCGAGAACTGTGTCAAATGTTTTAAAAACGGAAGTGTGAGAAAGCCTTGTTGGCCTCAGCCATGCGGTGAACTTCGTCACGCTTTTTCATGGCACCGCCACGGCCTTCGGTGGCCTCCAGCAGTTCGTTAGCCAAACGCAGGGCCATGGATTTTTCGCCACGCTTGCGGGCGGCTTCCTTGATCCAGCGCATCGACAGCGCCAGACGGCGCACCGGGCGTACTTCAACGGGCACCTGGTAGTTGGCACCGCCGACGCGGCGGGACTTGACTTCAACCAGCGGCTTGACGTTGTTGATGGCCACGGTAAAGGCTTCCATGGCATCTTTATCGGGATGCTTTTTGGCGATCTGCTCTAACGCGCCATAAATGATGCGCTCGGCAACGGCTTTTTTGCCGCCTTCCATGATCACGTTCATGAATTTGGACAACTCGACATTGCCGTACTTGGGATCCGGCAGAATTTCACGTTTAGGGACTTCGCGACGACGTGGCATTTTTTCACCTCTATTGCTTCAGTTGGTGTTTTACAACACCGCGAGAGTTAACAAATAAGACTCTCACTTACTCGACCCGAACCTTGGGTCACTACGTTTGCTGACTGCGCCACGCAGCAACAAACACCTTTATTCAAACAACCGAAAAGCTTATTTGGCCTTGGGACGTTTCGCACCGTATTTCGAGCGCGACTGCTTGCGGTCTTTCACGCCTTGCAAGTCGAGCGAGCCACGCACGATGTGGTAGCGCACACCGGGCAAGTCCTTGACCCGACCGCCACGAACCAGCACCACGCTGTGTTCCTGCAGATTGTGGCCTTCGCCGCCGATGTAAGAGATCACCTCAAACCCGTTGGTCAAGCGCACTTTGGCAACTTTACGCAAAGCCGAATTGGGCTTTTTCGGGGTCGTGGTGTAAACGCGGGTGCAGACACCGCGACGTTGTGGAGAATTTTCCATCGCCGGGCTTTTGGACTTGATCGTTTCGACCGCACGCCCCTGACGGATTAACTGGTTAATGGTTGGCACCTGAGCCTCCTAATGACTAAACGTCCCTAAACGCTTAAAAAACATGAAAATAACGAAAACGTGAAACCCTTCGGAATTTCCGAAAAGCTCTCGACTATATCAGGTCAGTACTTTGGCTGCAAGCTATTTGATCCATAAGCGCAAGGCATCCCATGCCCGGCCCAGCACGCCGGCCTGCTCCACGGCTTGCAGCGCCAGCAACGGCACTTCCGCAACCAGTTGCCCGGCACCGCTGATCTTGAGCACGCCCACCTGCTGGCCTTTGGCAATTGGTGCCAGCAGCGGCTCCGTGCGAACCACCTCGGTGCTCAGCTTGGCACCGGTGCCTGCCGGCACGGCCACCACAATGGCTCGGCCTTGACCGAGGGCCACGTTTGAGGCCTTGCCTTTCCAGACGGCAGGCGAAACCACGGCCTGATTCGCATCAAACAGCTTGACCGCTTCGAAGGCTGTGTAACCCCAATTGAGCAGCTTTTGTGATTCATTGGCCCGGATGTTCTCGCTGGCCGCTCCCAGCACCACCGACAAAAGGCGGCGGTTACCCACACCCGACACATCCCGGTGCGCGGTGGCGATCAGGCAGTAGCCGGCGGCATCGGTATGCCCGGTTTTCAGGCCATCGACCGTCGGGTCGCGGAACAGCAACAAGTTGCGATTGCTGTCATTGGTCGGCGGGGTGCCCGGGTAGCGATATTTCTTGAGGGCGTAATAGGCCACATAGTCTGGAAAGTCGCGCATCAGGCGCGTGGCCAGCACGCTGAGATCACGCGCAGTGGTGGTGTGGCCTGGCTCGGTAAGACCTTCGGGATTTTTGTAGCCGGTGGATTTCATGCCCAGCACCTTGGCCTGGTCATTCATCAACTGGACAAAACGCTCGACGCTGCCGCCCACCCCCTCGGCCAGCGCCACCGTGGCATCGTTGCCACTTTGCACGATCATGCCTTTGATCAGGTCTTCGGCTGGCACCATCATCTTGGGATCGATGAACATGCGTGAGCCCGGCATCTTCCAGGCACGCTCACTCACCGGAAATGTCTGCTTGAGATCAATCTTTTTGTTGCGCAGGGCATCAAACACCAGGTACGCGGTCATCAGCTTGGTCAGTGATGCTGGCTCCACTGGGGTGTCGATGTCTTTTTGCGTCAGGATTTGATCTGCCGTCACATCCATCAGCAAATAAGAGCGCGCCGCAATTTCGGGGGCTTGGGGTGCTTGTGCGCTGGCTGACAGGCAAACCAGGGCCAGCATGACCAAAAGTAGTTTTTTCATGAGAATTTGTCAGGTTTGCCGTGATCGGGCAAACACCTGCGAATGGTATAAAAAATATAGCTGACAGCGCTTGTTAAATAAGGGCTGGAGCACGAAAAGCCTTAAAGAACTCACCTTCCCATATGGTCGGGTGTCACAAGGCGCAGCACCACCTGACCATTTTTCAGGTGTGACTCAACGATTTCGTCAATGTCGGTGCCGTCCACATAGCTGTACCAGACCGCTTCCGGGTACACCACGGCCACCGGGCCGGCAGCGCAGCGGTCCAGGCAGCCGGCTTTGTTGACCCGGACCTGGCCGGGGCCGGCCAGGCCAGCGGCTTTGACCTGAGACTTGCAGCGTTCGAAGGCTGCGTTGGCATCAAATTGGGCGCAGCAGGTGTCGCCGTTGTCCCGTTGGTTCAGGCAAAAAAAGATATGCCGCTGGTAATACCCCGCGTCAGACGGACGTTCTGGGCTGGCGGTTTGAGTGGGTGTGGAAAGGTTCATGGCCGCGATTTTAGTTATTTGGTTCTTTGCGCCAGACCAGGCTCAGCACATATACCAGTGCTGCAAACGGCCATAACCAGCCCAGCCATTGCACCAACCCGTGAAAGCGGATGAATCGACCCTGTTCCCACATGAAAAGCGTCTGCTCAAAATAGGGGCTGGTGGCGGTCTGGTTGAGCAGGCTCAAGTCGATGCCCAAGGCCAGCACCACCAGAGTGGCACTTGCGCGCCGGGGTGCCCACAACATGGCGATCAGGCACACCAGCGCACTCAATAGCGCTACTTGCACCGGTGTTGTCAGCCAGGCCCAGACGTGTTCCGGGCCAAAACTCAAGGCGGCGCTCAAGCTGGATGCGCCGATGCCCAAAGCGCAGACCCACATCAGAAACCAGACACGCTTGAGATGCTGTTCGATGACGCAAAAACCCAACAATCCCGGAATCACCAGCCCCAACACCACACACAGCCATTCAGCACCCGGTGTGAGCGGCTGCAGCTCGACCTCGCGCAGGGGCAACCACTCCAACAGCGGGCTGTCAGCCAGCGCGTCCACCACAGCGAGTTCCAGCCGTTCCATCACCTGGCCCAAACCAAAAGGCACGGCGGTCGGAAACAGCAAAGCCGCTGGCCACAGCGCCAGCAGTACCAAAGCGCCACGGGACTCCTCGATAAACCAATTGGCCCGAAAGCGGCCCCAGCGCTGCAAGATGCCCAGGTGCTCCAGACCCCAGGCCATCACGGCACCCAACATTCCCCCTGCCAGGTTGAGTGCCAGGTCCAGATTGGAGGGCACGCGCTCTGGCAAATACACCTGCAAGCACTCCATGCTGAACGACAGCCCGGCAGCCACCCCCACTGCATAAGCAAAGGCCAAACGCCCGCGATTGGTGCGCAGGGCGCTCAAGGCCAGCAGAAAACCCAGCGGTATATAGCCCAATACATTGGCAACGACATCAAAGCCGGTCCAGTACCTGGGCAGTGGTGCAGTCAGAAACAACCAGGGTGCTATCCCCTGGTCGCGCCAATGCGCAAACGGATACAGGCTGGCATAAACAATCAGGCAGAAGTAAACCTGCGCCAGGGGCCATGCCGAAGTCCGGTGCGTCGGCATGACCGCTTCAGAACGGCTTGAGCACCACCAGGCAGACGATGATCAGCATCAGGATCACCGGCGCTTCGTTGAACCAGCGGTACCAGACATGGCTGTGCCGCTGCTCGCCGCGCACGAATTTCTTCAACATCACGCCGCAAGCATGGTGATAGCCGATGGCCACCGCCACGCCGGTCAGTTTGGCGTGCATCCAGCCATTGCCCGGCCCCCAGCCAATGCCATAACCCGCCCACAGCCACACCCCAAGGCCAATCGCGGGAATCGCGATGATGGTCATGAAGCGCAGCAGTTTGCGTGCCATCAACAACAAGCGTTCGCGCTCGGCCCTGGAGTCTGGCGGCACCATTGCCAGATTGACAAAGATGCGCGGCAGATAAAACAGGCCAGCAAACCAACTGGCAACAAAAACGATGTGAAGTGACTAACCCCAGCACAAGGGCTGGGGTGGTAAGCCTATTTGCTGTCACACATCAAGGCCCCGCTCAGGGAGGAAAAGCGGGGAGCAGTAAACTGCCCGATGCGTAATTTACCAAAAAACCTGGCCTGTTTCAAGCTAATGCGACAATTATTTTGTAAATCCGGCAAATATTTCAAATATTGAGAAAAAACAGCATGACAACTTACGCGCCTTACCCGCTCGGTCGCCCACGCCGTCTGCGCCGCGACAGCTTCACCCGCAACCTGGTGCGCGAGCACGCCGTCACGCCCAGCGACCTGATCTACCCGGTGTTTGTGGTGGACGGCAAGCAGCAGCGCCAGGCGGTGTCTTCGATGCCCGGTGTCGAACGCCTGTCCCTGGACTTGCTGCTGCCTGTGGCCGAAGACTGCGTCAAACTGGGAATTCCGGTGATGGCGCTGTTTCCGGTGATTGAGCCATCGCTCAAAACGCCAGACGGCCGCGAAGCCCTCAACCCCGACGGTCTGGTGCCGCGTGTGGTGCAGGCGCTGAAAAAGGAGTTTCCGCAGCTCGGCATCATGTGCGATGTGGCGCTCGACCCCTTTACCAGCCACGGTCAGGACGGCCTGCCCGACCCGCGTCCGTCAGAAGACGGCTACATCATGAACGATGCCACGATTGAAATACTGGTCAAGCAGGCACTCACCCAGGCCGGTGCCGGTGCTGACATCGTGGCCCCGAGTGACATGATGGACGGGCGCATTGGTGCCATCCGCCACGCGCTTGAGGCCCAGCACTTTATCCACACCCGCATCATGGCCTATAGCGCCAAATATGCCAGTGCGTTTTATGGTCCGTTTCGTGACGCAGTCGGTTCGGCCGGCAATCTGGGCAAGAGCAACAAGAAGGTCTATCAGATGGACCCCGGCAACAGCGACGAAGCGCTGCGCGAAGTGGCCATGGACATTGCCGAAGGTGCCGACATGGTGATGGTCAAGCCCGGCATGCCGTATCTGGACGTGGTGCGCCGCGTCAAGGACGAATTCCGCATTCCCACTTTTGCCTACCAAGTGTCTGGCGAATATGCCATGCTCTTGGCCGCAGCGCAAAATGGCTGGCTCGACCACGACGCGGTGATGCTTGAAAGCCTGCTCGCCTTCAAGCGTGCTGGTGCCGATGGGGTGCTAACCTATTTTGCCCGTGATGCCGCCAGATTGCTTCAAAAATAGGAGCTGTCAGCGCATATGCCACCTGCACTGAATGCCTTTTTGTTGTAAAAGCCTGGCGACAGACCCAACGATGCGTATCTTCTTGATTCATGCCACCAGCGTGGTCGAAATCAGTGCCACCGGCGCGCCCGAGTCGCTGACGCAGCTGCGCCTGCCGGATCAGGGCTACCTGTGGCTGGCCTGCACCCGGGCTGAGTTTGCGCAGATGCAGGCGCCGATTCAGGCCGTGCTGGAACGCCTGTGCGCCTTGCAACTGGTCGATCTGCATGTGGCTGACTTGCTCAACCCACAACTGCCATCGCGGTATGACTACACCTCCCAATACGATCTGCTGGTGTTTCGCCGACTGGCCGCTACTGCTGGCGGCACTGACGCTTCGTCTGACTCGCCACCCCAGCCGCCCATCAGGCGTGGCGGACCGCCCATCTTGCGACGCATTGACACCAGCCCGATCGGCTTTGTGGTGCTGGACAGGCTGTTGCTGACGGTGCACCCACAGGACGGCGCCACGCGCGACAGCTACGCCTTGCGCCTGCTGGCTGCGGGCACTAACCACAACGGGGTTGACCCGGGCGCTGCCGGGCCCGATGCCCGATCTGCCGGCGCACGCGGGGTGCCCACCAACCCGGCCGACCTGATGCTGCGCATCGTCAACCACATGGTCGACGGTTTTCTGGCATTGCGCCGTGAACTCAGCCACCAGCTCGACCACTGGCAGGCCGAGTTGCTCAACCCCAAGACGCGTTTTGGCAACTGGAACACCTTGCTCAACGCCCGCCTGTCGCTGCACCAGCTCGACGAAGTCTGCGAAGACCAGCACAGTGCCATCGAGGACTGGATCGAAGCCCTGAAAGGCTGGCCCGAATCTGAAGGGCAATTCAGTCAGCATGAACGCGACATGCTGCAGGTGCGCAGCCGAGACGTGCTTGAGCACATTGAGCGCGTGGTGCACCATGTGCACCAGCTCGAGCGCAATATCGAGGCAGCCGTGCAGATCCACTTCAACGCGCAAAGCCACCGCACCAACGAGATCATGCGCACCCTGACGGTGCTGACCGCCATTTTCCTGCCGCTGAATTTCATGACTGGCTTTTTCGGCATGAATTTTGAGTTTTTGCCGCTGATTCACCAGCAGCGCGGACTGTGGTGGGCGCTTGGCTTCATGCTCACCGTAGCGGTGACGTTGGTGCTGGTATTCTGGCGCAAACGCTATCTGACGCGATCCAGCCGTTAGATGTCTAGCGCTCTTTCATTGATGAGAACTGCCTCTGATGGG
>JAIFMA010000159.1 GCA_020048795.1 Rhodoferax sp. | reverse complement strand
TTCAAGCGCATCAGCGAGATCATGTACCAGGCCGCTGGCCTGTCTTTTAATGACTCCAAGAAGTCGCTGATTCAGTCGCGTCTGGCAACACGCATCCAGCGCCTGGGGCTGGGCAGTTTTGGCGACTACATCGCGCTGCTTGACGATGAGACACAGGCTGCCGAGTTCCAGATGGCGGTTGACCTGCTGACCACCAACGAAACCTACTTTTTTCGCGAACCCAAGCACTACGAGTTGCTTGAGCAAGAACTGACCGCCCGCAAAAGCCGTGCGCCACTCGCCATCTGGAGTGCCGCCGCCTCGTTTGGCGACGAGGCCTACAGCACCGCCATGTTGTTGTCGGACATGCAGACGCAGGGGCGTATTGGGCCGGACTGGACGATTTTGGGTACCGATATCAGCCACCGGGTGCTGCTCAGCGCCAAAGAGGCGGTGTACCCGACAGACCGCCTGCGCGCAGTGTCGCCTGAGCGCCTGCGCCGCTATTGCCTGCGTGGTGAAGGTGACTCTGAAGGCCAAATCCTGATGCAGGACAAAATTCGCCAGCGCGTACAGTTCGGCCGGCTCAATCTGTGTCAGGCGATCGACGGGATCGGTATGTTTGACGTGATCTTTTTGCGCAACGTACTGATTTACTTTGATATTCCGACCAAGATCGAGGTGGTTGACCGGGTGCTGACCGCCTTGAAACCGGGTGGCCTGTTCTTTTTGGGCACGGCAGAGGGCCGGGTGGCCTGCAAGACACCGCTACAGACCGTGCAGCCCGGTGCTTTTTGCAAGCCGGCCTGATGGAAGTGACGCACAGTGGCAACTTTTGAACTGATGCCCGGCGATGTGGCGCTGGGCTACGCCGGTGACCAGCTCAAGACCCTGTTGGGCTCCTGTGTCAGTGTCATCCTGACCGATCCGCGCCGAACCATCGGTGTCATGTGCCACATCGTGCATGTGGGCCACCCCAACGCCGCCAACAGAAACAACACCGCCTATGGCTCGGTAGCCATGGCCGACATGGTGCGCCGCCTGTATGCCGTGGGTTTTGCGCCACGCAGCTGCGAGGCCTATGTAGTGGGCGGCGGCAACATGTTTCCCAAACTTTTCACCCACCACCATGTCGGTGCCAGCAATGTGGATTGGGCGCTGGGCTACCTGGAACATCACAAAATACGCATCCTCAAAAAGGATTTGGGCGGTGCCGGTTATCGCAAGTTGCAGTGGACGGTTGGGCCAGCAGAGCCCACCGTGGAAACAATATCTTCGAATTAAAAGGACAAGCCATGGTGGTCAAAGTATTTGTGGTTGATGATTCGGCCGTAGTGCGACAGGCGCTGGCACACATGTTGGCCGGCAACCCCGAGGTTGAGCTGATCGGTAGTGCGCCCAACCCATTGCTGGCCATGGAAGCCATCCGCAAAAACCCGCCCGACGTGTTGCTGCTGGACATCGAGATGCCCGGCATGGACGGTCTGACCTTTTTGCGGCAGATCATGGCGGGCACGCCGATTCCGACGGTGATTTGCTCCACCCTGTCCACCGAAGGCAGCCGGGTGGCGCTGGATGCCCTCAGCGCGGGTGCCGTGGCCGTGCTGGCCAAGCCCAAGCTGGGTTTAAAACAACACCTGGATGATTCGCGTCACGAGATGATCCAGACCCTCAAGACCGCAGCCAGGTCCAAACCCCGGGCCAAAGGCGCTATGCCTTCTATAGCTCCTAGAGCAGCACCAACGGGCACTACAGCCCAAAATGCTCGTACACCCGTGCTCAGTGGCATCCACGCCTTTGCCATGAACAAACCGGTGGTGATTGGCAGCTCAACCGGCGGCACACAGGCGCTTGAACTGGTGCTAACCAGTTTGCCGGCCGATGCCCCCGGCATTGCCATCACCCAGCACATGCCGGAGAAATTTACCGCCATGTATGCCCAGCGGCTCGACGGCATTTGCGCCATGAACGTGCGTGAAGCCAAAGACGGTGACCGGCTAGAACGCGGTGTGGCCCTGATCGCGCCCGGCGGGCGCCACATGCAACTACAGAAAATGAATGGCCAATATTACGTCAAGGTGATCGACGGCCCGCCTGTGAACCGCCACAAGCCTTCGGTCGACGTGCTGTTCAAATCAGCCGCAGAATGTGCCGGGCGTGATGTGTTGGGCATCATCATGACCGGCATGGGCGACGACGGCGCGCGTGGCATGAAAACCATGCACGACGGCGGTGCCCGCACCATTGCCCAAAATGAAGAAACCTGCGTGGTGTTTGGCATGCCCAAAGAGGCCATCAAATTGCAGGCCGTCGACGACATTCTGCCCCTGGAAAGCATGGCGCGGGCCATTTTGCAGTTTGACTCGCGGGCCTGAGTCGATATCAGGCGACATGCGCTGCCCACTTGGGCGCGTTCAAATGCGGAATCCGGCTGAACTTTCGTCGCCACCAGGATTCAAACGGGCGCAGGCCGCGTAAACAAAATGCCCTGTTCAAAGGAATCGCCATGAAAAACACACTTTTGTTAATTGCCTCGGTTTTGTTTTGTGGTGCTAGTCTGGCCCAGGAAGTCGGGCGCGTGATCTCGGCAACGCCGGTGATCCAGCAGATTGGTCAGCCCCGCAACATCTGCACCACCGAGCAAGTGCTTGTGCAGCCGCCAAAATCTGGTGCCGGGGCGCTGATGGGTGCCTTGGCCGGGGGAGCCGTGGGCCATGCTGTGGGTGGCGGCTCGGGTAGGGCGGCAGCCACCATGATCGGTATCATGGGGGGCGCGATCATGGGCGACAGCATCGAGGGGTCTCCCATGGCACAGGCGCAGAACGTGCAGCACTGTAGCGTTCAAACCTTTTATGAAAACCGTGCTGTGGCCTACGATGTCGTCTACGAATATTCGGGCAAGCAATATGCAGTGCAAATGCCAAACGACCCCGGGCCTGAGGTTCAACTGCAAATCGCCCCTGTGGGGGCCATCACCCCGCACTTGGCATCTGTCAACACTTATCCGCAAGCGGTCAACCCGCAGCCCATCACCCTGATGAACGTGCAGCCGGTCTATCCGATGTACGACCAGCCGCTGTATTACCCGCCGGTCCAGCTGAATTTTGGTTTTCGATACTCGGGTCGCCACAGCGGGCATCGTCACTGGCGCTGACTGGCGTTGGTGTCTAATCCGGGATCACCGCATTGATGACCGCACCGGCGGCCTTGACACCGGTCTTGACCACGGTTGCGGTCACTGATACGGCGGCATCCGCCACCGTCAGGACAGCGCAGCCGCCGATCATCAGCACGGCCATCAGGCGTACCAAGGTTTTGATAATTCTTTTCATCCTGGAATCCTCGTAGTCAGTGGGACGCGTCCGCATCGGCTGCTGGCAGCACGTCAGGATAACACTTGGGTAGCGCTGGGTGGGTTGAAAGCCGCAGTTCCAAATGGCTCTGCGCAGGTGAAACCAGGCGCGGGGCTGAGGCATCCAGGCTCGGTACAGGTGCCAAAACAGTGTCCACAATTATCCTTGATTCCATATTCCATTTCTAAATTACCACTTCCAGCGCCAGCAGCTCGGCCACCGTTTGACGGCGGCGAATCAGCCGGGGTGCACCGGCTTCGATCAGCACCTCGGCAATCAGTGGGCGGGTGTTGTAGTTGGATGACATCGACGCGCCATAGGCCCCGGTGTCGTGCAACACCAGCAAGTCACCCACCTGTGCCGGTGGCAAGTTGCGTTGCTGCACCACCCCGCCCTCGCCTTGCGTGAACACATCGCCCGACTCGCACAACGGGCCGCCAACCACGCTGGGCTGTAGCGCGCCGATGACCGGCGAGCCGTTGTGGTGAATCAGTTCCATGCCATGAAAGCTGCCATACATGCTGGGGCGCATCAGGTCGCTGAAACCGGCATCGACCATGACAAACGGGTTGGTGCCCATTTGCTTGGTGGCGCGCACCTCGGTCACCAGTACGCCACTTTCAGCCACCAGGTAGCGGCCTGGCTCGATTTCCAGCGTGACGGCATGACCCAGCAATGTGGCAATCTGCTGACGGGCACCGTCCCACAGCTCAAAATAGTGTTGCGTGTCGATCGACAGTTCACCCGCGCGATACGGAATCGACAAGCCACCGCCGGCTGAAATCGACCGCAAGTCCATGCCCTGGGCCTTGACCACCGCTACCAAGGCCACCATGGCACCGCACACTTCTTGCAGATGGTGGTAGTCGACGCCCGAGCCAATGTGCATGTGCAGCCCCAGCAGTTTTAGGCCCCTGGATCGCACGCGCGCCAGCGCTTCGGGCAGGTCGGTGTGCCAGATGCCGTGTTTGCTTTGTTCACCGCCGGTGTTGGTCTTGTTGCTGTGGCCGTGGCCAAAACCGGGGTTGATGCGCAGCCATACTGGGTGGCCGGGGCTGACCACAACCAATTGGTCGAGCATGTCGATCGAGCCGCAGTTGACTGGCACAGCCAGCTCGGCCACCCGCGCCAGCGTGGCGCGGTCCAGCAGGTCGGCGGTAAAAACGATCTCGGCATGGCCGTTGTGCAGTCCAGGTGCAAAGCCCGCGGCCAGCGCGCGCTCAATTTCGCCGAGCGACACCGAGTCCACCTGCACCCCCAGGTGCCGCATCAGCCGCAGGATGTGGGTGTTGGAATTGGCTTTTTGGGCAAAACGAATCACGTCAAACTGGCGCAGAGTGGCAACTTGACGCTCAATGGTGGCAGCGTCATACACCCACAGGGGGGTGCCGTGGGTTTGGGCCAGTGCGGCCAGGGTCGTGGGGGTAAATGGGTTCATAACGGGATCATGCCCAGATCCAACGATTCAAACAATAGCAATAAGTTTTACATTCGATTCACTGTTGATATAGTTAACCCATGAATTCCAGCCTACAAGCCCCTGCCCTCACCCACCGCCAGTTGGCCATGTTTCGCGCCATCATGCTGCATGGCAACCTGGGCCGTGCGGCAGATGCCACGGCATCCAGCCAGCCCACGCTAAGCCGCGAACTGGCACGGCTGGAGCAACTGCTGGACTTTGATTTGTTTGACCGGGTGCGCGGGCGGCTGCGTCCCACGCAACGTGCACTGGCGCTGATGCAAGAGGTCGAGCGCTCGTTTGTCGGGCTCGACCAGATCGCCACGCGTGCCCTTGAACTGCGCCAGCAGACCGGTGGGCGCTTGCGGCTGGCCTGCCTGCCGGCGCTGGCGCATGCACTGGTGCCGCCGGCCCTGGTGCAACTGGCCCGCGTTTTGCCACAGGCGACGGTCAGCGTGCATCCGCAAGAATCACCCTGGCTGGAGCAAGCCATGAGTGAGCAGCGTTTTGATGTCGGTTTGAGCGAAACCAGCGAAGCGCCCGTGGGTGTCACGCTACGGCCGCTGTTGCAGGTGAACGAAGTGGCGGTGCTGCCCCGTGAACACACCCTGTGTCGCAAAGCTGTGCTGCAACCGCAAGACTTTGAAGGCGAGCGTTTTGTCAGTCTTGCCGAAGGCGACCCCTACCGCGCCGCCATCGACCAGATGTTTGCCCACGCCGAGGTCAAGCGTCAAACCTGGCTGGAAACCGCCAGCGCCGTGGCCGTGTGCGCCATGGTGCGACAGGGCCTGGGTGTGGCCATCGTCAACCCATTGACCGCGCTGGCGCTGGCCGGGCCTGATCTGTTGGTGCGAGCACTGAGCGTGCAGATTGCGTTTCGGGTCAGCTTGCTGTTGCCGGACGTGGCAGCACCACATCCGCTGCGCGATGCTTTGACAGATGCCCTGGTGGCCTCGGCACGGTCTATGACCGATACCAGGTTACTCTCAAATGAATAGTGGCTTGCGCTTGCTGCTAATGGGCTACAGGCCAAAATAGCATAAAAAGCGACCCATCCACATGCTGCAGCGACCCGGCCAGACCTGATTCATAAAGAACTACCCCGGTGCTGCGTACTTGCCCCAGCGTGTGCTTGCTGGCGGTATTGACCGAAAGCGGGCCGGCTATGGGCGACTGAGCTGTAGACGTGTGCATGGTGCAACGCCTTGAAGGGCGTGGCATACGGCAAATAACTGTACATACATGACTTTACACGGTTGCTTATAGCGAGCCGCCTGACAGCAAAAAAAGCCGAACCGGTGAGGGTTCGGGCTCAAAAAGGTAGCTTGGAGGCATGGTCTACTTGCGCGCCAATGGCGCGGCCAGATGCGGCCCAGGGCAACAGTCCCTTCTTGACCTTGATGCCCTGCGCTTTGGCCTGGTCTTCGGTCAGGCCGACCCAGGCCACTTCGGGGTCGGTGTAGGCCACGCTGGGGATGACGCGGGCGTTGAAGGCTGCGCTGGCCTTGTCGTCGGCGATCTTCTTGCCGTTGGGCGTGCGGCCGACGGCTTGAAGCACCAGGTCGCAGGTTTGCGGCTCGGGCACCTGAATGCCGTCATTTTGCTGTGGCGTATGACCGGCATCACCTTGACCGAGGTAGGCAACCTTAGTCCAGCCACAGGTCAGCCCCCACCTGCCCAGGCGACAACAACCAGTCAGTGCCATTGGCCTGACGGCGGTACACCTCAAACGACTTGCCATGCGGATCGACCAAAACAAATTCCTCAAGCTCAGGGATTTTCCGATAGCTGGTGAATTTGTCGCCTTTGTCAAAGGTAGCGGTGTTGGGCGACACCACCTCGACAATCAGCTTGGGGTGCTGCATTTCCAAAGAGGCAATCAGGTCGCCAGCGTGGCAAGTCACAAAGACATCCGGGTAAAACAGGTCGCCCGTGGCTTGCACATGGATTTTCATGTCGGCCAGAAAAACCTGGCAGCGCGTGCCTTTGAGGTGTTGCCGAATTTCTAAAAAAATATTGCCAGCCACCGCCACATGCTCCCGCTGCGCCCCACCCATGGCGAACACGCGGAACACCTCGCCGCCAAAAAACTCATGCCGCTCAGGCTCGTCGATCTCCCAAGCTGAAAACTCGGAAGCAGTCATTCGCTGGATGGGTTGTGGCACACCCATTCGACAATTATTGCACTGTTAGCTTTTTAGCTGCCACGGCTGGCTATGGTGGGATCCAACTCCTGTCGGCGTCATGAAAAGGCACCTATCCTTTTGAGTGGATGGATTCGTTCGCGATGACAGCCTAATTTTGTGAAGGTGGGCAGATCACTGATGACATTCAGCCGCTGTCAGTCAGCAATCAGTCTTGATGAGTTCAACTTGTCCACCAGCCTACTGTGCCTTTTTGGATTAGATGGTTCCAATGATTGATGGGTCTGAGCAGGTGATGGCCGGCTCAGTATCGCCTCAGCACCACGCAATCACCAACAACCGGACTTTGCAGACTCTGACTGCCGCGACGGTCGACGCTACCCGCAGAGGCGAAAAAAAATTCTGGCTCAGTGGTATTTTCGAGTAGCCTTGAGATTCAACGGTACGAAGCTTCTTCGATCCAGCCATTTTGTGTTTGGTATTTTGGCGGGGTCGCTGAAGTCGAGTCTGGAGATACCGCCCCAATGGCCGAAATTGATGCCCCGACCTTTGCCGCAGAGTGCCGGGTTTGTGCGTCAATCTTGCCTGAAACCAGGCCCGCGCTGCAGTCGCCGCCATCCAACACCCTCACTTCTTCAGCGCGGTCTTCCAGTCGTGAAAGACGTCAATGTCAAAACCGTCGGGGTAGTTCAGCAGGCCGGGCTTAAAGCCCTTCTTGTTTTTTTCACCGTATTGCCAGATGATTTCCTTGGTTTTGCGGTCTACCACAATCACGCGGTCGTTCAGGTCATCGACGATCAAAATATCACCGGTGTCGGGCAACTCGCGGGCAATCGAGCAGTGGTCAAGGGCCTTGTCACCGTCCTTGTGAAAATACTCCCAGGTGATCTTGCGCGTGGCGGGGTCAAAAATCACCACGCGCCCGGGTTTCCAGAAATCAGCCACGATGACCTGTTTGCCGTCTACCGTGGGAAAGGCATCGGAGGGGTAACGCATGTTGGGGGCCTTGACGCTCCATAACACCTTGCCCTCGCGGGTGATGCGCGAAATCCAGGCATCGGTGATCTCGGTGACCAGAATGTCGCCGTTGTCCAGCGGCGTGGCACCGTTGGCGTGGGCAAACTGGTGTGGCGGGTTGTGTTTGCAGACCCCGGGTGTGCCCCATTGGGTTGTGACTTCATTGGTCTTGGGGTCAATGATCAGGATGCGGCAGTTGCGGATGTCGGCGGTGATGAATTGACCGTCCGCCAGCAGATGCGCGTCGTCCGGGTAGTTCAGCATGTTTTTGCCGCTGCCCCGGTGGTCGGGCGTGCCATAAGTCCAGGTCAGGGCGCGTTGGCGGTAGTCGACGATGTGCACGTCAAAGTTGTCTTCTTCGCTCACGGCCAGCAGCGTACCGTCGGCAGAAAAATTCACGTCTTCGTTGCCACGGTAAACCGCCAGGCTGGGTGAGGGGAACTCCCAGACGATGGATTTGTCGGGGGCGACCTCAATCAGCCGGTTGTTGCGCCTATCCGCAATCACGATCGGGTAGGGCAGCGGCTTGCCCCAGGATGGCACCGGATTTTTGCGGTTGCCGGTGACCGGTGGAATGGGCGGCAAGGTGACACCGCTTGAGACGATGCCCGCGCCGGTCATCTCTGCGGTGACCTTGACGGGAATGGCGACGGGTGCTTTGGCCGGTTTGGCAGTCGTCGCTGCGGGCGCACTGGCACCGGACGCTGGCGGAGTCTGGGCATAGGCGCTTAGCAGACAGGGCAACGAGGCCAAAAACGTGAGCAGTGGTCTTGACGCCAGAGAGGTGTGTGTGTTGGGCATGAAAATCCTGTGATTGCTATTGAAAATGTAGCTGCATTCGCTCGCCATTATTGGACTGAGGTCGCAAAATCCTGTTGATTTGCGGCAAAAGACAGGCAAATTTTAGAGCCTGGCTAAAGACTCTCGAAAATCGGACGCTGAAACAGCGGGTTGACCGCGCGCATGTTGTCGGCAAACTGTTTGCGGTAGCTGGCGAGCTGCTCGACCGAGAGTTCCTGCGGCTGTTTCATCACCAGCCACACCACGCCCTCGGTGCAGGGGGTGGTGGTCAGTGAGCCGGTGTAGCGGTAATAACCCAGTTGTAGTGGCAGCAATTGCCGTGCGTTCACCGTCACATCGGGGTGTTTGTGGTCACCATCGACACGGGTCGGAATCAGTGGCAGCAATTGATCGAGCAGCGGGTTTTTCGCGCCCAGGCGAAACGGCACCACGATGGACAGCAACTGCCCCGCGCCGCTTTTGTGCAGGATGTGCGCGGCAAAGGGAAAGTTTTCACCCTTGATCTGGTCGCCACCGGGGGTGTGAAAGTGGAACTGCTGCAGCGTGTAGCGTTCTTTGCCAATCAACAACTGGCCGCTGTGGTCAAAACGCACCCGCACCGTGTGGCCGTCGTTGGCCAGTCGCAGTGGTGCAGCGCGGTAGTCGGGCACCATGGCGGGCAGTTTTTGCGCCAGCACCGCCTCGGGTGTGATGTTGATGGGCGACTGGCGTTGACCCGTTTCACACAGACCAGCCTGGCAGGTGGCACTGCTCAGAGACAGGGCCAGGACAGTCAAAACATTTTTCATGGTGGGCTGGGGTTTTGGCCTTGGCT
Organism: Rhodoferax sp.; assembly: GCA_020048795.1. Classification (GTDB taxonomy): domain Bacteria; phylum Pseudomonadota; class Gammaproteobacteria; order Burkholderiales; family Burkholderiaceae_C; genus Rhodoferax. The sequence goes on along the minus strand of JAIFMA010000159.1, from coordinate 3,095 downwards.
TACTGCCCGGTGCTCATGGTGAAACTGCGGCTAAATACTTTGCCATCGATGCTGCCGCTCAGGTTGATCTGGTAACTGGTGTTGGCCGACAGTGCGCTGTTAGGCACCAAAAATACCTCGTTGGCCTGCAGTTTTCGCTGGGGGTCATTGGCTTGGGTCAACATTGTGGTCGGCACGCTGACACTGCCGGCGCTGAGGCTGCCCGATGTCAGTGTCAGCACCTGCCCGGCATCGACCTTCAGGTAAATCGGCGGGCCCATGGTCTGACTGGCGCTGGTCAGGGCCGGAAACGGGTTGGGGCTTTCATTGGCGGGGATGAATGTGCTGGGGATGTTGCTACTGCCCTCGCAGGGATAGGTGGCCAGATTGCCGGTGCCCAGCTTGACCCGCTGGGACTCGCCCTGGTAGCCATTGAGCGAGCCAAAACGGTATTCCTGGCGCCGGTTGGTGCCATCGGAGGCCGTTTGAATATCAGCGCCAAACCCCACATCGGCACCGTCAAACATGGCCCCCATCAGGTGGTAAACCGTGTTGAGCAGGCCCAGCATCGAGGCCGAACCCCGCTGCTCCAGACTCGGCAATGCGGGTGGGCTGCGCACATCGTAGGTCCAGACCGTCGAGGCCAGAATCTCGGCCACCTGCGTGCCGTAACCCTGGCGCTGCGCCCGGTCGGCTGGTGCGTAGCCGGTGAAAAACGGGTCGGCGTTGACCGTCTCGTAGTGGCTCAGGATGGCACTACCTGCGGCCAGCGAGATGCTGGTGAGGTAGCGCGCATGGGCCTGGGCAGCAGCATCGAGCCGGACGTTTTGCCTGAGGGCGCCAAAGCCACATAACACGCGCGCTTGCTGCAAGGTGGTCCAGCCGCCGAGTTCGGCCGAGTTGGCGGCATAAGTGGCGGCCGCAATCACCACGCTGACCGACGGCAGATTGGCAGACGTGGTGCTACTGGAACTGGGCGCAGGTGATGACGACCCGCCACCACCGCCGCAGGCGGCCAGCAACAGTGTCAGGGCAAGGGGAAGGAAAAATTTGGCGAGCATGGTGCAGCGTCGGGGTTGGGTGCAGAGGATAACGTCTTGAAGCGGGCAAAATCAGACTCTTTCCAGATTGTTACCAATTGTTACCATGACTGATGACGCTGTCTCCGCCTTATCGACCGACCCTTTGACAGACGAAGATTTTGCAGCTCTGGATGCCATTCTGGATGACTTGCGTACCCGCGACGACGAAATCCCGCAGTGGGAATTTTGTGAAGGTTTTCTGGCCGCGCTGGTTTGCTGCCGCCGGGTGATGGCGCCGGCGGAGTATCTGCCGGTGCTGCTGGGCATCGACCCCGATGAGGCGGCACCGCCCGGCGTGTTTGCTGATGAAGACCAGTTTCAGCGTTTCACGTCGCTGTGGCTGCGGCGCTGGTTTGAGGTGGCCACGGCGCTGCAGGCGGACGTTGCGTCTTTCGACGATGAGCGGGCCTACCAGCCCGAGGTGATGGACCTGCGCGCTGCGATTTCCACCCTGACACCCGAGCAACGCGTCGACATGGGCGGCGCGCCGGTGCCCTCGTTTGGCCAGATCTGGGCCATCGGCTTCATGTATGCGGTGGAAAGCTGGCCCGAGGAGTGGGCCGAACCGCGCGACCGCGAAGCCGCCAAAATGGTTGACGCGGCGCTGCAATGCATGGTGGCGCTGACCGAGGACGATACCCATCCTTTGACGGTCCCCGGCAGCGACGAGGGCGGTGAGCCGTCCATGAGCCAGCAGCGACTGAACGATTTTGCCAATGCCATCTGGGCGGTGTATGACCTGAGTGACATCTGGCGCAGCCTGGGCCCACGGGTTGACATCGTGCGCCGTGTCGCTACGCCAGGGCGCAATGACCCGTGTTCTTGTGGTAGCGGGAAAAAATACAAAAAGTGCTGCGGTGCCTGAACCCTGGCAGGTGCCATCAGGGCAGAAAAAATGCGCGAAGCAGGTGCGCTGTCTCATGTGGCAGCTCTTCCGGGATGAAATGACCGGCCGCCATGGCCTTGCCCGACACTTGCCCGGCACACTGAGCCTGCCACAGCGCCAGCGGCTTGAACAGGCGCTGCACCACGCCACGCTCACCCCATAACACCAGCGTATCGCAGGCAATTTTTTGTCCATCGGCCCGGCTGGCGCGGTCGTGTTCCAGGTCGATGCCGGCGCTGGCGCGGTAGTCTTCGCAGACGGCGTGGATGGTGTCAGGCTTCAAGAAGCAGCGTTCGTATTCCGCCAGCGCAGCCGGCTCGATGTGGTCCATGCCACCGGTGCCCCAACCGCCGAGTTTGTGGTGCAAGTAGGCCAGCGGGTTGCCGCCCATCATGGTTTCGGGCAACGGGGCCGGCTGGATCAGATGAAACCAGTGGTAATACGCTTGGGCAAATTCAAAACTGGTCGCGGCATACATGTCCAGCGTGGGCGCAATGTCGATCAGACACAACTTGGACACGCGGCCGGGGTGGTCCAGCGCCAGCCGGTGCGCCACCCGGCCACCCCGGTCGTGGCCACAAACGCCAAACCGTGCCAGACCCAGCAGGTCCATCACCTCGACCATGTCCTGCGCCATGCTGCGCTTGCTGTAGTTGCGGTGGTCAGGCAGACCCGCTGGTTTGCCGGAGTCACCATAACCCCGCAAATCCGGCATAACCAGGTAAAAATCATTCACCAAGGCATGTGCCACCCGGTTCCACAGGACATGGGTCTGGGGAAAACCGTGCAACAGCAGCAACGCCGGGCGCCGGCCACAGGCACCGTGCGAGACCCGGGCGAACAGACGGGTGCCGTTGACATCCAACTGGCGCGTTTCAAAGTCTTCAAACCAGTGCATCGCGTGCCTCAACAGTTCAGGCTTGTTTGGCCAGGTAACGCTGCAGTGCTGCATGGGTCTGAGCCCGTACCTGTTTGCGAAAACGCGATGACCAGCCCAGCACCCAGCCGCCCAGACCGATGGCTTGTCGTGACCAGCGCCAGAAGTCAAAACTGTCGTTGTGACTGGCGATCAGTCCGTCAGGGGTGAAGCGGAAGTCGGCCTCGATGATGTTGTGCACCAGCCGGTTGGACACGCTGAACCGGTAATA
>JAIFMA010000025.1 GCA_020048795.1 Rhodoferax sp. | reverse complement strand
GGCACCTTGGACCACCTGGCCGATGGCATCCAGCAGGGCGGTGCCGATGCGGTGCTGGCTGCGAGCATCTTTCACTACGGCGAATTCACCGTGGCGCAAGCCAAGGCGCGTATGGCCGAGCGTGGCATACCGGTGCGCAGTTGAGCCAGCCACTGGCGCAGCCAGTTCAGCCACGTCATTTCCAAAACAAAATGACCTCTAGCCCTTGTCAGCATTGCGCCACCAGCTACTTAAATAATAGTGTCTGAAATCATCGACAATTTCGCCATGAATTATCTGGATGCCATCAAATGGGACGCGCAAGGCCTGGTGCCGGTGATCGCGCAAGAGCAGGGCACGGGCCACGTGCTGATGTTGGCCTGGATGAACCGCGAAGCCTTGCAAAAGACCACGGAGCTGGGCCGCGCGGTGTATTTCAGCCGCTCCCGCAACAAACTCTGGTTCAAGGGCGAAGAGTCAGGCCATGTGCAGACCGTGCATGAAATCCGCATCGACTGCGATGCCGACGTGGTGTTGCTGAAAGTCACGCAAATTGGCCACACACCGGGTATTGCCTGCCACACCGGGCGGCACAGTTGTTTTTTCAATGTCTATGACAATGGCGAATGGAAAGCCGTCGATCCGGTCCTGAAAGACCCACAAACCATTTATCAGAGCAAGCCAGTCTGAACCTGCCGGAATGTAACTATGAAAGTCCAGAAATATGCCGTCAATCAGTATCTGATTGAAAGCGTTCTCTCCAAGGTCAAAGAGGGTGAAATTGCCATTCCTGAAATTCAACGGCCCTTTGTATGGGATGCTACACAGGTACGGGATTTGCTGGATTCCCTTTACCAGGGTTATCCGGTGGGCTATCTGATCGCTTGGCGTAACCCGGATGTGAAGCTAAAAGATGGTTCGACGGCCTCAGGCAAAATGATTCTTATCGATGGTCAGCAGCGCATAACTGCTTTGACGGCAGCCGTTCTTGGGAAACCGGTAGTTAACAAGGAATATCGCAAGGTACGCGTCTCTATTGCCTTTCATCCGATTGATGAGCGATTTGAGGTGAGTAATCCGGCGATTGCCAAGGACGCAGCCTGGATTCCCGATGTGGCGGCACTCGTCAGTGGCACAGTTGATTTGTTTGATGCCGTCGAAAAATACCTGTTTGAGAATCCGCAAGCTGAAAAAGCCAAGGTAAAAGACAGCCTGAGAAATTTGACAGATATTGCCAAGAAGCAAATCGGGTTGATCGAGCTATCGCATGATCTTGATATAGAGACTGTCACAGAAATATTTATCCGGATCAATTCAAAAGGTACGGTGCTTTCACAGGCTGACTTCGCGATGTCCAAGATTGCCGCCGATCAGCTTTATGGTGGGCAGCAGATCAGAAAGTGCATTGACTACTTTTGCCATCTGGCCGTCGCACCAGAGTTTTTGACTGCCATCAAGGAAAATGACAGTGAGTTCGCAGCGACACCTTATTTTCAGAAGATGGTCTGGTTGCAAAATGAAAATGATGACTTGTATGATCCTAGCTATAACGATTTGCTGAGGGTGGCGTTTACCAGCGAGTTTGGTAGGGGAAAACTCGCTGATTTGGTTAGTTTATTGTCTGGTCGAAACTTTGAAGATAAAAACTACGAGCAGTCGATTGCCGAGGAATCATTTGCCAGGCTGAACAAAGGTGTTCTTGAATTTATTAACAAAGCCAATTTTAATAGCTTTGTGATGATTATAAAGTCTGCTGGTTTTATTTCCAATGTCATGATTCGGTCGCGCGGAGCCTTGAATTTCGCCTATATTGTTTATTTGCGACTTCGCTCGCAGGGGATCTCAAACAGCTTGATTGCTTCGTCTGTAAGTCGCTGGTTTGTGATGTCGGTATTGACCGGGCGCTATTCTGGCTCATCAGAGACCCAGTTCGACAAGGATGTTCGTCAAATCGGCATCGGCGATTTTTCTGACATCTTGGGTCAGGTTGAACAAGCCGAGCTTTCAAGCGTATTTTGGGAGGTTGGTCTGAAGCAGCAGTTGGCGACTTCGGGCACCAATAGCCCTTATTTCTGGGTATTTGTTGCGGCCCAAGTGCGTGGCAATGACAAAGGCCTGTTGTCCAAAGATGTCGCCGTGCGTGAGTTGGTTAGCCATGTTGGCGATATTCACCATATTTTCCCGAAGGACGTTCTAAAAAAAGCTGGCCTGACGCGCAGTCAATATAACCAGATTGCGAACCTGGTCTATATGCAACAGGAAGTTAATATAAAAATTGGCAACAAGATACCGTGTGCCTACTTTGCCGATATGCGGACGCAATGTACCGGAGGTTTGGTTAAATATGGTGCCATCATCGACCTAGCTGCATTAGGGAGTAACCTAAATTCAAACTGCGTACCCATCGAAGTTATGGATATGAATATTGATGATTTTGATCAATTCCTGACAGCGAGACGATCTTTAATGGCTGACAAGATTCGTGCTTTTTACCAAAGCTTGTGATTTCAATAAATGCAATGGAATATCAATGAAAGCGGCTGAAACATCGTCCAAGGATTCGCTGGCCGCGCTGGCTGCGGTGATCGAAAGTCGCCTGCCGGCGCGTGGTGGCGACCCACAAGCCAGTTATGTGGCACGCCTGTTGCACAAGGGGCCAGATGCCTTTTTGAAAAAGATTGGCGAGGAAGCCTGCGAGGTGGTGATGGCCGCCAAGGATGCCGACCACGGGGGTGACAAGGCCAAAATTGTTTATGAAGTGGCCGACCTGTGGTTTCACACCCTGGTGGCGCTGGCCCATTACGGCTTGAGTCCGGCCGACGTGCTGGCCGAGCTGGATCGTCGCGCCGGTACCAGTGGTCTGGAAGAAAAAGCCCTGCGCAAGGTGCAGGCGGGTCAAGCCGAACCCGTAGGATCGGTGCCATGACACAAGACTTCAGCCGCCATGAGCCATCGCCGGGCGCGCTTGAGGGCGTTAACCCGCAACAACTCAATGCGCTCAACGCCATTGGCACCATCAGTTATGTGCTGCATCTGATCGTGGCGGTCAGTGCGCTGATTCCGGGTGGACAATTTGGGCCGATCTTGCTGATCGTGGCTTTGCTGATCGATCTGGTCAAGCGCGACGATGCACGCGGCACCTGGCACGCATCACATTTCAAGTGGCGCATTCGCACCGTCGTCATCGCGGGCGTGTTGTACCTGGTCACATCCCCACTTTTTTTGCTGCTTTATATTCCCGGTGCCATCGCCTGGCTGGTCATTTCAATCTGGTTTTTGTACCGCATCGTGACGGGTCTGATACGTATGAACAAGGGGCTTCCCATGGAGTTTTCAGCATGATCGAACAACTGCCGCAAACCGAGCCAGATTGCCTGTTCTGCAAGATCGCAGCGGGCAAGATTCCGTCCAAAATGGTCTACCAGGACAATGAGTTTTATGCCTTTCATGACATCCACCCTTCAGCGCCGGTGCATTTCATGATCATTCCGAAATTGCACATTGCCTCGATGGCGCTGCTGACCGACGCCCACGCGGCCATGATGGGGCGCATGATGGTGCTGGTACCCAAACTGGCGCTGCAAGCGGGTTGCAGGCCGTATCCGGCGGGGGGGTTCCGGGTGGTTTGCAATACCGGGGCTGACGGCGCGCAGGATATTCACCATCTGCATGTTCACGTCATGGGTGGCCCGCGGCCTTGGTTGCGGGGTTAAATTGGCTTCAGGCAGCGCTGTGCTGGAGCCTGCCGCTTAAAATTCGGGCAATTTCGTAGGAGAGCGCAATGGGTTCATTTTCAATTTGGCATTGGTTGATTGTTTTGGTGATCGTGGTGATCGTGTTTGGCACCAAGAAGCTTAAAAACATCGGCAGTGACCTGGGTGGGGCCGTAAAGGGCTTCAAGGACGGCATGAAAGACGGCGGCACGGCCCCCCCAGAGGACCAGCCTGTAGCACCCGCTCAGGTAGTCAATGCCGTGCCTGCGGCGGACAAAACCACGATTGACGTGCAAGCCCGGCAAAAGTCCTGATGATCCGTTTCGCTTTCGCGCAAGGCTTGCATGATTGACCTGGGCATCTCGAAACTGGCGATGATTGGTGCTGTGGCGCTGATCGTGATTGGCCCCGAGAAACTGCCCCGGGTAGCGCGCACTGTTGGTACGCTGCTGGGCAAGGCGCAGCGTTATATGGCCGATGTGAAGGCCGAGGTCAACCGTTCCATGGAACTCGACGAGCTGAAAAAAATGAAAGAAACGGTGGAAGGCGCCGCCAGGGATGTGAACCAGTCGATACAGTCCGGCGCCGCCGATTTTGAGAAATCCTGGGCTGATGCCACTGGCACCGCCGCCGAAAGCAGCTCAGGGTTTGACGTGCCTGAGCCCCTGCCCGAATACCGGCACCCGAAAAAGAACTGGCGTCTCAAGCAGGGCGCGATGCCCAATTGGTACAAAGCCCGCGCCGGTGTGCGCACACATGCCCAGTCGGGGGCAGCGCGTGTTGCGCGGTTTCGCCCAACCAAGTTTCATTGATGGCAGATTCCCCCAAAAAAGACGACGAGTTGGCAGGCACTGAGCAACCCTTTGTTCAGCATCTTGTTGAGTTGCGCGATCGCTTGGTCAAGGCCAGCATGGCCATTGTGGTGGTGGCGATTGCCCTGGCAGCTTATCCGGGGCCGGCCGCGCTGTATGACTTGATGGCGGCACCGCTGGTGGCACATTTGCCCGCCGGGTCAACCCTGATTGCCACCTCGGTAATTTCGCCCTTCATGGTGCCACTCAAAGTGCTGCTGATGGCTGCTTTCTTGTTGGCTCTGCCCATCGTTTTGTACCAGTTATGGGCTTTTGTGGCACCTGGGCTGTATTCGCATGAGAAAAAGCTGGTGCTGCCGCTGGTAGTTTCGAGTACCGTGCTGTTTTTTATCGGCGTGGCGTTTTGTTACTTTTTTGTGTTTGGCCGGGTTTTTGCCTTTATTCAGAGTTTTGCGCCCAAGAGCATTACGGCCTCACCCGACATTGAAGCCTATTTGAGCTTTGTGCTGTCGATGTTTCTGGCTTTTGGCATGGCGTTTGAGGTGCCGGTGGTGGTGGTGGTGCTGGCACGCATGGGCATTTTCAGCATTGAAAAGCTGAAAGAGTTTCGCGGCTATTTTGTTGTGCTGGCCTTCATCATTGCGGCCATCGTGACACCGCCTGACGTGGTGTCGCAGTTGGCGCTGGCCATTCCCATGTGCCTGCTGTACGAGGTGGGCATCTGGGCGGCCCAGATCTTCATCCGCCACACCAAGGCACCCGACGAAGCCGCCGCAACCTCGCCGCGCTGATCGGCTACTGGACGGGCCGGCGCGCTTTGGGGCGAACGCCCGGCGCAATTTGCAGGCCCACTTTGCCAGCAGTGCGCTGCACCTCAAACTCGGCGGCTGTTCCGGGCTTCAAAGCCGCCACCACGGTGAGCAACTCCGGCACATTGTGAATCGCCTGGCCTGCCACGCCGGTCACCACATCGCCGGGTTTCATGCCGCCTTTGGCCGCCGGGCCGTTTTGCAATACCCCGGTGATGATCACCCCCAGTTTGGCATTGACACCAAAGGTCTGCGCCAGTTCAGGCGTGAGTTCATTGGGCTCCACGCCAATCCAGCCGCGCGTGACCTGGCCGTCCTTGACGATGCCTTCGAGCACGATCTTGGCAGTGGAGACCGGAATGGCGAATCCAATGCCCATGCTGCCGCCTGAGCGTGAATAAATGGCGGTGTTGATGCCCAGCAAGTTGCCGTTGGTATCGACCAGCGCACCGCCCGAGTTGCCGGGGTTGATGGCCGCATCGGTCTGGATGAAGTTCTCGAAGGTGTTGATGCCCAACTGGTTGCGCCCGAGGGCGCTGACAATGCCGCTGGTGACGGTCTGGCCGACACCAAACGGGTTGCCGATGGCCAGCACCTGATCACCCACCTGAAGACTGTTGGAGTTGCCCAGCACAATCACTGGCAGCCGGTCCAGGCTGATCTTGAGGACGGCCAGGTCAGATTCGGGGTCGGTGCCGATGACCTTGGCGCGGGCTTGGCGGCTGTCGTTGAGGATGACCTCGATCTCATCGGCACTCTCCACCACATGGTTGTTGGTCAGGATGTAGCCGTCGGCACTGACGATCACGCCACTGCCCAGGCCCACCTGTGGCTCGTCTTGCTGCTCGCCAAAGAAAAACTTGAACCAGGGGTCGTTGCTGTGCGGGCTGGGGCGTGCGTTTTTGCTGGTGTTGATGCTGACCACCGCCGACGACGATTTTTGTGCCGCCAGGCGGAAACTGCCCGGTGGCACGGTGCCCGGGCCCGACACAGGCACCTCCAGCACGGCGACGTTGCCAACACCACCGCGCAAGCCAAGCCAGCCAGGCTTGAGCGTGGCGACCACAAAGTAGGCTGCAAGCAGCACCGTGACTGACTGGGAAAACAGCAACCAAAAACGTTTCATGGACAATCCCGGAGGCAAGTCCGGCGTGGGTGTGTGTCAAATCGGGAGCAAACTGTCGGGTTAAATTGTAGGTCTACCGCTTATTTCAATGTCTTCGGCACACGCCACCATTCATATTTTTCCTGAAGCACCACCCAAACCGGCGCTGGGTGC
>JAIFMA010000198.1 GCA_020048795.1 Rhodoferax sp. | reverse complement strand
CATGGAGATTGATTACCGCCTGGCCTTTGACATGGCACCGGTGGGCCTGGCCCTGTCGCGTAACCGCACCATGGAAGACTGCAACCGTCACCTGTGCGAGATGTTTGGAGCCAGCCGGGATCAATTGGTGGGGCAGTCGTTTCAACTGCTGTATCCGAGCGCGCAGGAGTTTGAACGCACCGGCCTGCGCATCGCCCCCATCCTCAACCGAAACGGCACCTATGCGGACGACCGCATCATGAAACGGGTCGATGGCCGCTTCAAGGGCGAAACCTTCTGGTGCCATGTGACAGGTCGCGCACTGAATCAGAGTGCGCCCCATGAGGCGGGTATCTGGACTTTTGAGGACCTGAGCTCGAGCCGCCCGGTTAAGGCCGAACTGACTGCCCGCGAGCGCGAGGTCGCGGCCCATCTGATGGACGGACTGACTTCCAAACAAATTGGCCGCGTCCTCTTGATCAGCCATCGCACCATAGAAATCTACCGCGCACGTCTGATGCGTAAGTACAAAGCGGCCAACACCGGCGAATTGGTGCATAAATTGATGTCCGGATAATGGATAATGCGCGTGGTCTGGCATGTGTTTTGCATTAGCCCTGATGACCCATCCATTTGTTTTAACCCCCAGGAGACGCAATGGTCACTACCACCAAAGCCCCAAGCTCAGCTACCGCATCTGAAAAAGCAGCCGCCAAAAAGACGGTCGCCGCCAAACCCGTTGCCACCAAGAAAGTTGCCGCGCCAGTCGCCAAAGAACCGGCTGCTGTCAAGACAACTTTTGCCCCGGTCGCCGCGCCAGTTGCCAAAACACCGGCTGCTGTCAAAACAACTTTTGCCCCGGTTGCTGCGCCAGTTGCCAAAGCACCGGCTGATGTCAAAACAACTCCTGCCCCGCTTGCTGCACCAGTTGCCAAAGCACCGGCTGATGTCAAAACAACTCCTGCACCAGTAGCAAGCGCCGTTGATGCCAAGCCCGTCGCCAAGAAGCCAGCCGCCACGACAGTGCTCAAACCTTCGACAGCACCCAAGCCGGTGTTAAATACCGAGCAGCGCAACCATTACGTCGCTGTGGCAGCGTTTTACATGGCAGAGCGGCGCGGCTTTACGCTGGGCAACCCGGTGGACGACTGGATTGCTGCTGAAGCCGAGGTGGACCGCCTGATTGCCAGCGGACATTTTTTCGGATAACTCAGTCGACGATACTGCGCATCCACTGCGGCAGTTCGATCGCTTTCTGTTTTGGAAAGTCGACCCAAATGGTGGTAGCCCCGCCGGCAGCGTAGATCACGTCCGGCTGGTCGGGTACCTCCATCGTGGCCCAGGTCTCAAAGGTGGTGCGCGCCGGGTTGCTGGTGTACATCTTCACCCGAACATCACCCGGATATTCAAGCTGCTTGTGAAAGTTGCAGAACGCGTTGACGATGACCGGCCCCTCACCCAGCGGGTTGGGCATGGCCCCGATGGCACGCAGCCAGTCAATACGCACGGTCTCAAGATACCTGAAATAGGTGGTGTTGTTGACGTGACCCATGGCATCCATGTCACCCCAGCGGATGGGGATCACCAACTCAAACACCAGTTTCTTGTCATCGGGAATGTCGAATTTCATGCTTTGCTCCTACAGTTGAACCTCAGTCACTGACGCACGTCATTCATCGGTGCGCCTGAATCGATGCAAGGATGCCCAGCGTGAACAGTGCTGCGGCCAGCCATTGCGCTGTGCCCGGCCAAGTGCCATCCCAAATGAACGAGTAAAGAAGTCCAAACAGCGTCTCACTGACAATCAGCTGACCACACAGACTGACTCTCAGGCGCTGACTCGCCAGGTTCCACAAAATGCTCGCTCCCCAAGCCGAGCCGATCCCGGTTACTATACAAACGATAGCTATCAGCGCAGCGTTATCAAGCGCCAGCAGCACTTTTAGCTCTGAGCCCGCCAGCAACCAGAGCACCACGGCACCAACACCGGTGGCCATACCAATCCAGTTAGCCCATTCGATGGCGCTGATTTCAGGGTGACGTCTGAGCCAGGCCGCATTGAGGATCGCAAATAGCGTCCAACTCGCCATGGCCGCCACCGCCAGTGTCACGCCCCACCAGAACTGCGCACCATCCAGCGGTAGCTGGGCAGCATTGGAGAGCGATGCGTACATCATCAAACCCAGACCCCCTGCGGTCAACATCAGGCCTGGCAGCAAACCCGACCATTTCAAACCCAAGGGTTTGCCCAGCAACATGACCCAGATTGGAATGGTGCCGATGATCAGCGTGGGCACTTCAGAGCCAGCCGCCACAACGGCTTGTGCCAGCAGCAGGTAATAGCCCGTGGCTCCCAGCAAACTCATGCCCAGAGCCGTCAGGGCCTGGTGCCAGGTCGGCCAGGTATGTGTGCGCCAGGTCAGCACCATCACCAGCGCCGCCATGGCACCGTAGCTGACAAAACGGCCCGCCGTCAGATCAACCGACGACAAACCCGGTGTCATGCGTGGCACCACAAACACCATGCCCCACAGGGCACCGGCGGCCAATCCGGCTGCAATGCCAAACCCCAACTTGCTGGCGCTGTGACGCGCAGTGTCAGACAGCAAAACCGTCATCAGCCGAAATGACCGCACCGTTGATGAAATGGCTTTGGTCCGAACACAGCATGATCAGCAACGCATCCAGATCTTGCGGCTGGCCAACCCGCTTGCGCGGCAGCATCTGAATGAGCTTCTGACCCTGCTCGGTCTGCCAATGCGCATGATTGATTTCGGTATCGATGTAGCCGGGGCAGATGGCGTTGACATTGATGCCAAATTTGCCCCACTCCAGCGCCATGGCTTTGGTCATCTGGATCATGGCCGCCTTGCTCATGGCATAGACACCAATTTTTGGCAGCACCCGCAGGCCCGCCATGGAAGCCACATTGACAATGCGCCCGCCGGTAAAACTGCCCGGTGCCGAGCCTTGTGAGCGCGCCAGCATGCGCTTGCCGACCTCTTGCGCAACAAAAAAGGCACCCTTGACGTTGGTGTCAAACATGAAGTCAAAGTCACGCAGGCTCACATCCTGCAATCGCTGGGTGGTGCTGACACCCGAGTTGTTGACCAGAATGTCAATCGAGCCCACCTCGGTCTCGGCATGTGCCACCGCCGACTTGATCGAATCGTGGTCGGTCACGTCGAGCTCGATCACATGCGCATCACCACCTTCGCCGTCAATCCGGGCCCGCAAGTCCTTCAGTTTTTCAACACGCCGACTGGCCAGCACCACAGCAGCGCCGGCACCCGACAAGGTGCGGGCAAATTGGGCACCCAAGCCGCTGGAGGCACCGGTGATAAAGGCCACGCGGCCCGCCAGGTCAATGCTGTAAGCCATATCAAATCTCCGTTATGAATAGAACGATCGTTCTATTATGCGCATTTCCACCCATCTAAAATGGTTCTTCCAACCGACAATCGATGTTCGAGAACCGCAGCGGTTTTCGTGTCCCATTATCAAGCGAGATACACCATGACAAACGATGAAATCCTGGCCCAATTTGGTCCCCGTGAATCCATGGAATACGACGTGGTCGTGGTCGGCGGTGGTCCGGCCGGCCTGGCCACCGCCATCCGTCTGAAACAACTCGCCGCCGAAAAAGGCAAGGAGGTTTCGGTCGTGGTGCTTGAAAAAGGCTCCGAGCCCGGTGCCCATATCCTGTCGGGTGCCGTACTCGACCCCCAATCGCTGACCGAGTTGTTCCCCGACTGGAAAGCCATGGGGGCACCCCTGAACCAACCGGTCACGGGTGAAGCCATGCTGTTCCTCAGTGAAGCCACCGGCTACCGCACCCCCAATATGTTCCTGCCCCAGTGCAGCCAGAACCACGGCAACTACATCATCAGCCTGGGGGCACTGACACGCTGGCTGGCCACCCAGGCTGAAAGCCTGGGGGTGGAAATCTTCCCCGGCTTTGCCGCCGCCGAAGTTCTTTACAACGAAGTCGGCCACGTCACCGGGGTGGCCACCGGCAACATGGGTGTCGAGAAAAGCGGTGAGCCCGGTGCCAACTTCCAGCTTGGCATGGAACTGCTGGGCAAATACACCATCTTTGCCGAAGGCTCACGCGGCCACCTGGGCAAACAAGTCATCGCCAGGTACAAACTGGACGAGGGCTGCGACCCGCAGAGCTACGCCATCGGCATCAAGGAATTGTGGGAAGTCGACCCGGCGCGCCACGAACCCGGCCTGGTGCTGCACACTGCCGGCTGGCCGATGGACGACAAGACCTATGGCGGCTCCTTCCTGTACCACATGGAAGGCAACAAAATAGCCATGGGCTTCATCACTGGCCTGAACTATCAAAACCCCTACCTGAGCCCGTTTGAGGAATTCCAGCGCTGGAAGACCCACCCCAACATCCGCTGGTACCTGGAAAATTCGAAAGGTGAAGTGACCGCAAAAAGAATAGCATACGGTGCCCGTGCCATCACCGCCGGAGGCCTTTTGTCCTTGCCAAAAACGGTGTTTCCGGGTGGCGCGCTGGTGGGCTGCGATGCGGGCTTCCTGAACGTCAGCCGCATCAAGGGCACACACGCGGCAATCAAATCGGGCATGCTGGCCGCCGAGGCCGCCTTTGAAGCGGTGACAGCCGGCCGGGCGCAGGATGAACTCAGCGCCTACCCTGAAAGCTTCGAGGCCAGCTGGCTCTACACCGAACTCAACAAGTCGCGCAACTTCAAGGCCTGGTTCAAATACGGCCTGCGGGTCGGCACCCTGATGAACGGGTTTGAGCAATTCAGCCTGAATGGTGCCATGCCCTGGACAATTCGCCGCAGCAAGCCTGATCATGAATACCTCAAGCCTGCGTCTGAATGCCAACCCATTGACTATCCCAAACCCGATGGCAAGCTGACGTTTGACCGCTTGAGTAGCGTGTTCATCAGCAGCGCGGCCCATGAAGAGAACCAGCCGGCACACTTGACCCTGAAGGATGCGTCAGTGCCCGTCAAGATCAATCTGGCCAAATACGCCGGACCCGAGGCCCGTTACTGCCCGGCAGGCGTGTACGAGTTCGTCAAGAACACAGACAACACAGACCGGCTACAGATCAACGCAGCCAACTGCGTGCATTGCAAAACCTGCGACATCAAGGACCCAACGCAGAACATCGTGTGGGTGACCCCTGAGGGCGGTGGCGGGCCGAATTATTCAATCATGTAAAGTGCACCAGCCCATCTCCCGATGGGCTTTTTTTGCAGCCCCAGATATTGCGATGCTGCCGGCCAAGGCAATCGTAGATAGCCTGTCGGCGCGCGGATGCCCAGACATTCCAGCGTCCGGTTTTAGGGCAGGTTTCGGTCATTCACATGGCACCAGGCTACCGAGTGCCTTTAGCTGCTTGGCACGGGTTTCGCTTGACCCATTTAGAACGACAATCGACCGGTAGGGCGACACAAGGGTCACCTTATATAGATCAGGCATCATCTGATGCGCCCTCACCCATCTCAAACTTTTTAGGAAATATTGACATGAAAGATGTGTTGTTCTTCGAAAACATGCTGACCCCGAAAATCATTACATTTGTTTATTGGCTATTACTTTTTGCAGCAGTCATTGGTGGTGTGAGTTCAATGTTCGGATTTGGTGGATTTTCAATTGGCAAATTTTTTATGGGCATAATTTATGCCATTGGTGGTGCCCTTGCTGCAAGAATATGGTGTGAACTCTTGATTGTTCTGTTCAAAATGAACGAGGCACTACAAGAAATACGTCACAAATAAGCCTCATTGCCTAACACAACCGTTGGTGATCAACATCTTTCACCGTAGCAACTATTAATAACTCTCAGGAAGGAAAATCACAGTGGCTCTCGTAATTAAAAAATGGTACGCCAGCAGAACAGCAGACCAAGCCGGAAATTATGTGCATTTGGTTGGCAGAGAAGCTGGGTTGTTTGCCTGGATGTTGTCAGTGATCGGGATTGATCCAACAACTGAAATTGAGATCAAGGAAAACCTGATCGTATTCACCGCAGGCTCTCTTTCCGGAAAACAAAAACGTGTCATTCCCATGCGGTCGGTTTGTTCGACCTATTACGGATATGTCAAACCATGGCAAATGGCCCTAACCCTTGGTGTATTGCTGTCTCCCATTTTCTTTTTGGGTCTGGTCGTTGGTCCTTTGTACTATTTCCTGAATAAACAACTGACTGTGGGTGTTGTGGAAAATTCCGGTTGGATCGGTGGCTTTTCATTTAAGCGCTCTGTGATTGAAGGGCAGAACATAGATGAGACTAAAGCCTATGAAGTTATCGACATCATTCGCGCCTTGATTGAAGCCAAAACGGCCTAACGAATAGTGTTTAGCTTGTGCGCTGCAATGCTGATGAAGACACACCACACCCAACGCGCAAGACAAACCTTGTTGGACTGCGCGGCCGATGACAGGCGTTAGCAAGCAGGGCAATGAGGCCCGATTCAATGCGAAAAAGTATCGGCGGCCGACCTTCATTACTGCCGGCACTGCCAGGCATCCGGCTGCACATTCAAGGTGCAAAGCAGAACACAAAAGCCGTCTTTGGGCATCGTTCACGACGAAAACGCCGCTTTACTACCGGCCCACGGCGTAAAAATATGCCGCCGTGACGGGCCCAGGTGAAGCATCCAATCCGAGCAGGTAGAATTTGCCGGTCAGGAGAGAGTCTTCCACGCGAAGAACGCCGAAGGCGCAGAGTTGCTGATTGCAGCAGTTTGAACGCTCAGGCAAAAAGGACTGACAAACGTTTTCGGATCACCCAGTCTGGCAACGTATCCCCACTGGAGAGAGGCAGCTTGCGCGCACAGCGGTTGGCAGCCCACCGAAGGAGCAAACCGCAGTCTTGGCCGCTTTTGCAGGCATCCAGACCCGGCGAATCTCTCAGGTAAAGCGGACAGCGGGGGCAGCCCATGGTCACAACGCCGTGTTGTACTTTTGAACGTTCCCCTCAATGACCTGCATGTGGCGCTTGGTGCGCGCATGGTGCCGTTTGCCGGCTACAGCATGCCGGTGCAATACCCGGATGGCCTGATGGCCGAACACAAACACACCCGCAGTGCAGCCGGTCTGTTTGATGTCTCGCACATGGGGCAGTTGCGCTTGGTCGGCCCGGATGCTGCTGCCGCGCTTGAGACGCTGTTGCCGGTAGATGTGATCGACCTGCCCGTTGGCAAACAGCGCTACGGCCTGCTGCTCAACGACGAGGGTGGCATCATCGATGACCTGATGTTTGTCAACCGTGACTATGCCCATGGCGGCGACCTGTTTGTCATCGTCAACGGGGCCTGCAAGGTGGCTGACATGGCCCACATCCAGGCCAGGATTGGCACCCGTTGCCAGGTCATTCCGATGCCTGAACGTGCCTTGCTGGCGTTGCAAGGACCACTTGCCGTCAATGCCCTGTCGCGCCTGGCCCCGGGTGTTGAAAAACTGGTGTTCATGACCGGCGGCACCTTCATGGTGCAGGCGGCAGACCAAGCCATCGAGGTGTTTCTGACCCGCAGCGGCTACACCGGAGAAGACGGCTTTGAGATTTCGGTGCACGTCTCGCAGGCGTTGGCACTGGCCAACGCCCTGCTGGCACAGCCTGAAGTCAAGCCGATTGGCCTGGGCGCGCGCAATTCACTTCGCCTGGAAGCCGGTTTGCCGCTATACGGCAATGACATCGATGCCAGCACCACCCCGGTCGAAGCCGGCTTGAACTGGGCCATGCAAAAGGTGCGCCGCGCCGGCGGTGCGCGCGCCGGAGGGTTTCCGGGCGCTTCAAAAATACTAGCGCAACTCGCAGGTGGAGCGGGGGCTACAGCCCGAAAACGTGTTGGACTCATGGCTTTGCAGCGGGTACCGGTACGCGAGCACACCGAGCTGCAAGATGCCAACGGCCTGCGCCTGGGCGAAGTGACCAGCGGCTTGCTGGGCCCCAGCATCGATCAGCCCATTGCCATGGCCTATGTACTGCCCGAATTTGCCGCGCTGGGCACCAAGATCAACGCCTTGGTGCGCGGCAAGACGGTGCCCATGCAAGTGGTGGCCATGCCGTTTGTGCCAACCAACTATTTCCGCGGTTAACAACTGGGCTAACTTTCACAGTCACTGACCACGCCCTGGCATGAAAGCTGTTTCACGTTGACCTGGCGTTTTCCTGCAGGTCAATCGATGTACCCCTGATGCCCTCTCACTTTTTTCAGCCCCACCCTATCTTCTGGAGACCACCATGACCCTCAAATACACCCCTGACCACGAATGGATCAACATCGACGGCAACACCGCCACCGTTGGCATCACCCACCACGCGCAAGACGCACTCGGTGACGTGGTGTTTGTCGACCTGCCCGAGGTTGGCAAAACCTATGCCGCCAAAGACGCTGCTGCCGTGGTCGAATCGGTCAAAGCCGCAGCCGACGTATACATGCCCGCCAACGGCGAAGTGACCGAGGTCAACGAAGCCCTGCGCGCCGACCCGTCACTGGCCAACTCGGACCCTCTTGGCGCTGGCTGGTTCTTCAAGATGACACTGGCCAACCCTGCCGAGCTGGATGTCATGATGGACGAAACCAGCTACACCGCCTTTGCCGCCGACGCGCACTGAGCGTCCGGTCTTGCCGCAAACCTGTGCCTATGCCTGATTGAACCTGCCATGACCATGCCAAATACCCCAATCCTGTCCGATCTTGAGAACCGGTCTGAATTCATCGCCCGCCACATCGGTGTCAGCGCGGCCGACGAGGCTGTGATGCTCCAGGCCGTGGGTGCCGCCTCGCGCCAGGCGCTGATGAATGAGATCGTGCCGCCAAGCATCGCCCGTAGCCGCGCCATGGACATCCCTGCGGCCATCACCGAGGCCGCTGCGTTGACTGAGCTCAAAGCCATTGCGGCCAAAAATCAAGTCTTCAAGAGCTACATTGGCCAGGGTTATTACGGCACCCATACGCCGGGTGTGATCCTGCGCAACATTCTGGAAAACCCGGCCTGGTACACCGCTTACACGCCGTATCAGGCCGAGATCAGCCAGGGCCGCATGGAAGCGCTGGTGAACTTTCAGACCATGGTGACCGACCTGACCGCCATGCCCATGGCCAACGCGTCGATGCTCGACGAGGCTACCGCAGCCGCCGAAGCCATGACGCTGGCGCTGCGTGCTGGCAAGTCCAAGTCGAATGTGTTTTTTGTCGATGAAGAAGTCTTGCCGCAAACGCTTGAAGTCATCAAAACCCGGGCCGAGCCGCTGGGCCTCAGCGTCAAGGTCTGTCGCGGCGACGAGGCATTGAAACACGACAGCTTTGCCGTGCTGCTGCAATACCCCGGCACCAGCGGCGTGGTGCGCGATGACCGCGAATGGATTGCTGCTTACAAGGACAAAGGTGGCATCGTGATCATGGCGGCTGATCTGCTGGCCCTGACATTGCTGGCCCCACCCGGCGAGTTGGGTGCCGACATTGCCATTGGCAGCACCCAGCGCTTTGGCATACCCATGGGCAACGGCGGCCCCCATGCGGCCTATATGGCCTGCCGCGATGAGTTCAAGCGCTCCATGCCGGGCCGGCTGGTGGGTGTCAGTGTTGATGCCCATGGCAACCCTGCCTATCGGCTGGCACTGCAAACCCGCGAACAGCACATTCGTCGTGAAAAAGCCACCTCCAACATTTGCACCGCGCAGGTACTGCCAGCTGTCATGGCCAGCATGTACGCGGTCTACCATGGGCCCGCCGGGCTCACACGTATCGCCCAGCGTGTGGCCCGTTTCACCGCCATCCTGGCGCGTGGGCTGCAGCAAATGGGCTACACCCTGACCCACAGCAGTGCCTTTGATACCGTGACCGTCAACACTGGCGTCGCTACAAAAGAAATAGTGGCTTGCGCAATAGCAGCAAGGGCTAACCTGCGATTTTCCTCACAAGACACGCTGAGCATCTCACTCGATGAGACCTGCACCCGCGACGACATTGCCCAGCTCTGGTCCTTCTTTGTCCAAGGCGGACAGTTGTTGCCGCAGGTGGCGGCGCTACAAGCCAGTGTGGTGCCATGGCTACCGGCCGCGCTGCTGCGCACCAGCAGCTTCCTGACGCACCCGGTCTTCAACACGCACCATTCTGAGACCAGCATGCTGCGCTATATCCGACGCCTGAGCGACTTTGATCTGGCCTTGGACCGGAGCATGATCCCGCTGGGCAGTTGCACCATGAAGCTCAACGCCACCAGCGAGATGATTCCCATCACCTGGCCCGAGTTTGCCCACATTCACCCGTTTGCCCCGGCCAGCCAGCGTGCCGGCTACGCCCAACTTGACCAACAATTACGCGCCTGGCTGTGCCAGGCCACCGGTTATGCCGGCATCAGCCTGCAGCCCAACGCCGGCAGCCAGGGCGAATATGCCGGCATGCTGGCGATCCGGGCGTTTCACGCCTCGCGCGGCGAAAGCCACCGCAATATCTGCCTGATCCCCAGCAGCGCGCACGGTACCAACCCGGCCAGCGCCACCATGGTCGGCATGAAGGTGGTAGTGACCGCCTGCGACGCGCAAGGCAATGTCGACATGGCCGACCTGAAAGCCAAATGCGAGCAGCACAGTGCCAATCTGGCCGCCATCATGATCACCTACCCCAGCACCCACGGCGTCTTCGAGTACACAGCCACGGCGCTCGCGTGTATGTGGATGGTGCCAACATGAACGCCCTGGTTGGCCTGGCAGCGCCCGGTGAGTTTGGCGGCGATGTGAGTCACCTGAACCTGCACAAGACCTTCTGCATTCCCCACGGCGGCGGTGGCCCGGGCGTTGGCCCGGTGTGTGTGGTGGCTGACCTGGTGCCGTTTTTGCCCGGCCACGCGGCTTCACACCCTCTCCGTCCAAGAGCGGGCTGGGGTGAGGGCTGCGCCGTCGGTGCCATTTCAGCGGCACCTTTGGGCAATGCGGCGGTGTTGCCGATCAGCTGGATGTACTGCCGCATGATGGGTGCCGATGGCCTCAAAGCCGCCACAGAGGTGGCCATCCTGAGCGCCAACTACGTCAGCGCACGCCTGGCCAGCCATTTCCCCACGCTCTACACCAGCAGACCGCTGCAAGGAAAGCCGGGCCGGGTCGCGCATGAGTGCATTCTTGACTTGCGCCCACTCAAAGACACCACCGGCGGTGCCCAGGGTGTCAGC
>JAIFMA010000240.1 GCA_020048795.1 Rhodoferax sp. | reverse complement strand
GCTCCACGTCTCGGTGCAGGCGTGGCGTGCATCCGGCCGTTAACCCCTTTCCCTCCGGGAGAGGGCTGGGGTGAGGGCCGTCCATCATGAGCACCCCGCAACCGATTTTGTCGGTGCGCGATGTCAAGGTCGAGTTCCAGATCAAAGACGCCAAGGGCTGGCCCTGGACACCGCCGCGCAGCCTGAAAGCCGTGAACGGCATCTCATTTGACTTGTTTGCCGGTGAAACAATGGGTGTGGTGGGTGAATCGGGTTGTGGCAAATCGACCCTGGCACGCGCCCTGCTGAACCTGAACCCGGCCAACTCCGGCAGCATCCAATGGATGGGCCAGGAAATGCAGGGCGCATCAGCGTCGGCCTGGCTGGCGGTGCGCAAGGACATCCAGATGATTTTTCAGGACCCGCTGGCCAGCCTGGACCCGCGCATGACGGTGGCACAGATCATTGCCGAGCCGCTGCGCACCCACCACCCCGCCATGCGCCAAGACGAAGTGATGGACAAGGTGCGCGCCATCATGGGCCGCGTGGGGCTGACAGCGCAGCAGATCAACCGCTACCCGCATGAGTTCTCGGGTGGCCAGTGCCAGCGCATTGGCATTGCACGCGCGCTGATTTTGTCGCCCAAACTGATTGTGTGTGACGAGCCGGTGTCAGCGCTGGACGTGTCGATTCAGGCGCAGATCATCAATTTGCTCAAAGAGTTGCAGGCCGAATTTGGCCTGGCGCTGATTTTTATTGCCCACGACCTGGCAGTGGTCAAACACATCAGCCACCGCATCATGGTGATGTACCTGGGCCGGGCCATGGAGTTTGCGCAAAAACGCGCCTTGTATGAAAACCCGCAGCACCCCTACACGCAAGCGTTGTTATCAGCCATCCCGATCCCCGACCCGGAGCTGGAACGTGGCAAGGTGATCCAGTTGCTGCAAGGCGATCTGCCATCGCCGCTCAACCCGCCCAGTGGCTGCGTGTTTCGCACCCGCTGCCCAAAGGCACAGGCGGCTTGTGCAGATCAGGTGCCCGTGTTGCGCGCCACGGGAGTGCAGGCGCAGGCAGCCTGCCTGCAGTCATCCGTGTCGTTGTTGCTTCGCCTTGTCGTGCGTCAGCACTGCCTGCGGCTTCGCGCCTAGACACAAATGATTTAGAAATGGAATCAGAAGTGTTGGAGACGATGATTTTGCAAGTGCGTCCGCTTTCGACAGCTCATGAAAACCGTGGCCTGTCAATCTCACAGCCCCATCACCATGACTGTGTGCACCCACGGGCCGCGCATGAAGCGCCTTCACAAAACGTCGGCGCACATGCGCCCGGTACGCCAAACGCTCAATGCCCTGAATCAGCGCCACCTGGTTGTATCCAGCATAAAGTTCTTGGCGCTATCGCTTAAATGGTTGACTAGAAAAATGATATTTCGTCCGTCTTTATGGCGCTGACCACAACCAAGCCTTGCTCTACCAGGTCCGCAAAAAAGGTGACTTGATTGCGGCCATCGCGTTTGCTGTGGTACCCAACCCCACTTCAATGGGCAATTTGTGCTGCCAATGCCTCTCCCATCGATATCGTGCCGGCATCGCCACCCAAATCTGGAGTGCGCGGACCGTGTTTCAATACCGTTTCAATCGCCTTGACGATAACGTCATGCGCTTGGCGGAAAGCACCTTGTCCGTGGCCCAAAAAGTCCAGCATCAGTGCGCCTGACCAAACCATGGCGACCGGGTTGGCGATGTTTTTGCCGTAAATGTCCGGTGCTGAGCCATGCACCGGCTCAAACAACGAAGGAAATTTTCGCTCGGGGTTCAGGTTGGCCGACGGTGCCAGACCCATCGTGCCGGTGGTGGCTGGGCCCAGGTCTGACAGGATGTCGCCAAACAAATTGGTGGCGGCCACCACGTCAAAACGCCCAGGTTGCAGGACAAGGCGAGCGCACAGGATGTCAATATGCTGCTTGTCGAGCGTGACCCCGGGGTAGTTGCTGCCCACGGCATCAGCCCGCTTGTCCCACCACGGCATGGCGATCGCAATGCCGTTGGACTTGGTGGCCAGGGTGAGGTGTTTGCGAGGCCGGCTTTGCGCCAACTCAAACGCATATCTCAGCAGACGGTCTGCGCCGTGGCGTGAATAGACTGACTCCTGGACCACCACTTCGCGCTCGGTACCCTCGTACATGATGCCACCTAGTGCCGTGTATTCACCCTCAGTGTTTTCGCGCACCACGAAGTATTCGATGTCTCCAGGCTTGCGACCTGACAATGGGCAAGGCACGCCTTCAAACAAACGCACTGGGCGCAGGTTGATGTACTGGTCAAACTCACGGCGGAATTTCAGCAGCGAACCCCAGAGTGAAATGTGATCCGGCACCGTGGCAGGCCAGCCAACGGCACCGAAATAAATCGCATCAAAACTGAGGAGTTGTTGTTTCCAATCGTCAGGCATCATCTTGCCCTGCGCAAGGTAGTAGTCACAGTGTGCCCAGTCAAAATGGGTGAACTCCAGGCTCAGATCAAATCGCTGATTAGCCGCTTGCAACACACGCAGACCCTCTGGCATCACTTCTTTTCCGATCCCGTCACCAGCGATCACGGCAATTTTGTACACTTGTTTCATGGGTTCCTTTCTGGCAATTGAAGTCCAATTTTCGTTGCACTTCAGTGAAGCGACAAACCTCCCCGTCTGTCATGGCCGAGGACGCATGGATCGTGCGCTGCAAAAAGCCTTGCCTATGACATGGGTAATTTTCAACGCGACATGCGATTGTGAGCGCCTAATACAGTAGCCACTTATATTTCAAGTCTATCGCCCCCTGCGGCAGCCAATTGACCAAATTTCAATCACTTCAAAGGAATACCCATGGACATGCCAGAACGTGACGGAGACGGCTATCTCGCCGACATGGCAGATTGGACCGAGGAGACCGGCCGTGCCATGGCGCAGGCGGACGGCTTTGAACTCGATGACACCAAGTGGGGGCAGGTCCTGAAAGCACGCGAATATTATGAAGAATTTGGCAGCGTGCCACCTATTCGGAAATTTGCCAAATACCTCAACGAAGAGCAAAACGCGGTGTTCAAACTCTGGATGACTGGCCCGATGAAACCGATCACCAAATACGGCGGACTGCCCAAGCCAACGGGTTGCGTTTAAGGCAAGGCACCCCTGCGACGGCGGAACAGCATGGCCGCCCGGCAGGTCTGGACATCTTCAGGCAAACTGTGGGCTTTCCGACATCACCCTCACCATCCGCCATGCTCTACGCCTTTTTGAAAACCGTTCACCTGCTGGCCATCATTGTCTGGATCGGTGGGATGGTGTTTGCCCATTTCTTTTTACGCCCCGCGTTAGCCCCATTTGAACCGCCAGTGCAATTGCGCCTGATGCATGCGGTCCTGGGTCGTTTTTTCGCGGCAGTCTTGGTGGCAGCCGGTTTGACACTCGCCTCTGGTGGCTGGATGATAGGCCGTGTGGCCAGGCAGGTGGTTCAATCCGGCGCAGCATTCACCATGCCGATCGAATGGGTCGTGATGGCTGCGCTCGGTGGGGTGATGGTGCTGATTTTTGGCCACATCCGCTTTGTGCTTTACAAGCGGCTTGACCTGGCAGTCATTTCTGCCGACTGGCCGACTGCTGCCGCAGTGCTGGCCAGCCTTCGGACCTGGGTGAAGGTGAATCTCGCCCTTGGCATCGTCATCATTGTGATCACCTTGTTCGGTGCGGCAAGTTGACTGCGCCGCCGAACTGGCATGAATCCTGACGCCCATCACCTTTGGCGCGCGCCGCCTTGGGCGCTTGCTGCGCTGCTGGCCACGCTGGGGATGCTTGGGCCTTTTTCCATTGACACCTACATTCCGGCGTTTTCCGGCATTGCCGCGTCATTGAGTGCCACGCCGGTGCAGATGCAGCAAACACTCTCAGCCTACCTGTTTGGTTTTGCCTTCATGAGCCTGTTTCATGGTGCCTTGTCTGACAGTGTCGGGCGCAGGCCGGTGGTGTTATGGGGGCTGGCCGCGTTTACCTTGGCCTCCGTGGGTTGTGCGCTGTCACAAAGCATCGGGCAGCTGGTGTTTTTCCGGACCGTGCAGGGGCTGACCACCGGGGCCGGCATTGTCGTGTCGCGCGCCGTGGTGCGTGACATGTTTGCGCCAGCGCAGGCGCAAAAGGTGATGAGCCAGATCACCATTTATTTCGGCGTGGCCCCGGCGGTGGCACCGATGATGGGAGGCTTGCTGTTTGAGCACCTGGGTTGGCACAGTGTGTTTTGGTTTCTGACCGGGGTGGGCATCGTGTTATGGCTGGCCAACTACCACTTGCTGCCTGAGACGCTGCACCCGAGCCACCGCCAGCCGCTGCACGTCAACAATCTGCTACAGGGTTACTGGAAGCTGGGGCGCGACCCAAGGTTTTTGCTGCTCGCGCTGGCTAGCGGCATTCCCTTCAACGGCATGTTTTTATATGTGCTGGCTGCGCCCGTTTTTCTGGGTGATCATCTGGCACTGGCGCCCACGCAGTTTTTCTGGTTTTTTGTGCTGACCATCGCCGGCATCATGGGTGGTGCATTGGTGAGCGGTCGCATGGCGGGCCGACTGGCCCCCAAAAAGCAGATTCGATATGGTTTCCTGATCATGCTGGGGGTGGCGGTGATCAATCTGGCAGCCAACCTGCTGTTTACCGCCCACGTCGCCTGGGCCATGCTGCCGATTGCCGTGTTTGCTTTTGGTTGGGCCATGATGGTGCCGGTGGTCACACTGCTGGTGCTCGACCTGCACCCCGAGCGCCGCGGCATGGCATCGAGCCTGCAGGCGTTCATTGGCTCAACCGCCAATGGGCTGGTGGCGGGTGCGGTCACGCCACTGGTGATGCATTCGACCGTCAGCATGGCGCTGGCTTCGCTGCTGATGCTGTTAATTGGAGTGATCGCCTGGGTGGGTTTGCACCGGCGCTGGCCCGAGATTGGGCGCGTCATTGAACATCCGGTGTAGCCGCTGTGGTTTTCAGTTGGTGCCAGATTTGTCTTCTGTTGGCCTTCCTGCTCATCGAGGACGTGAGTCGAGCGGCCGGTCCCTGGCAAGTGGCTGTGGATGTTGGGCACAGCCTGAAAGACAGCGGTGCCATCAGCGCACGCTTGAAACCGGAGTTTGAATTCAACCAGGTGCTGGCCAGACGCCTGGCTGATGCCCTGCACACGCATCACCTGACGGTGCGAAAAATCAATTTTGATGGCCGAATTGCCAGTCTGGCCGATCGTCCCGCCCAGGCAGATGGCAGCGATTTGTTGGTGTCGGTCCACCACGATGCCATTGACAAGGAATACCTGCTGCCTTGGGTCTGGAATAGCGCCGAGGCCCATTACACCGAAGTCAAACGCGGTTTTGGCGTGTTTGTCTCAAGCCGCAACCCGAACCTTGACACCAGCTTGCGCTGTGCCGTGGTCATGGGGTTGTTGCTGCGACGCGCTGGTTTTGCGCCCACGCCCTGGCATGCCCGCAAGCATCCGGCCGGCGATGCAGACAACGGTGTCTGGTACTACGACAACCTGCTGGTACTGAGTAAGAGCAGTGTGCCCGCCGTGTTGTTTGAAGCCGGTGTGATCAAACATCGTGACGAAGAACTTGAATTGCTGAACCCGCACCGCCAGGCGCACATGGCCGAGGTGCTGGCCACGGCCAGCGCGGCGTGTCTGTCGGTCCGTGGCTTGGCTAACTCCGGCCCATAATCACTGAAACACCAGAGTCAGCTGACACACATGGCAACGCTTATTCCTGCATTGGGCGCCTGCACTTCGCGCATGACCAGCGGCGAGCGCCGTCTGGCCGAGCGGCTGGAAAGCAAGCTCGACGACGATTACCTGCTGTGGTACGACGTGCCGGTTGGCCCGACCCATGCACACCCCGATTTTGTCGTGATACACCCCCGACGCGGGTTGCTGGTGCTGGAAATCAAAGACTGGAAGCTCGCCACTATCCAACAGGCCGACAAACAAAGCTGGACGATCATTCCGGACGGCATCCCCAAAACAGTGATCAACCCGCTGGAGCAAGCCCGCCAATATGCCCATCAGGTGATCGATGCGCTCAAACGCGACCGGCAACTGGTGCAACCCGAGGGCAAGCACCAGGGCCAACTGGCATTTCCGTGGAGCTACGGTGTGGTGCTGACCCACATCACGCGCAAGCAATTCAAGGCCGCCGAGTTGCAGCACGCCATCGAGCCCAGGCGCGTGCTGTGCCAGGACGAAATGCTGGAGTCCGTTGATCCCGAAGACCTGCAAAGCCGGCTGTGGGACATGTTTCCCTACCTGATGCGCGGCGTGATGAGCCTGCCCATGCTCGATCGTGTGCGCTGGATCATGTTCCCTGAGGTGCGCGTACCTGATTCCATCAGCGCTCAAGCCACGCTATTTGACGGCAGTGACACCGACGCCGATTTGCCAGGCATCATGCGCGTGATGGACCTGCAACAGGAGCAACTGGCCCGAAGTCTGGGCGACGGCCACCGGGTGATTCACGGTGTGGCAGGCTCTGGCAAGACCATGATTCTGGGCTACCGCGCGGAGTATCTGGCCAAAGCCTGCACACCTGCCAGCAAGCCGATCCTGATCCTGTGTTACAACGAACCGCTGGCCGTCAAACTGGCCAGCGTGATGCACACCAAAGGGCTGGCGGCCCAGGTGCACGTCAGGCATTTTCACAAATGGTGCCGGGACCAGTTGGTGGCGTTTGGACAGACCCTGCCCGCCAACAACATGCCAGTGGACTTGAAGATGCAAGACCTGGTGCAGCGGGTGATCCAGGGCGTGAGCCGCCAGCAGATCCCCAGCGGCCAGTACCAGGCGGTGCTGATTGACGAAGGTCACGACTTTGCACCCGAATGGCTGAAACTGGTCACGCAGATGGTGGACCCCGCCAGCAACAGCCTGCTGCTGCTGTTTGATGACGCGCAGAGCATTTACGACCGCCAGCATCCGCGTGATGGCAGCAAGAAGTTCAGCTTCAAAAGCCTGGGCATCCAGGCGCAGGGCCGCACCACCGTCCTGAAAATCAACTACCGCAACACCCGGCAGATTTTGCAAACCGCCAGCCTGATTGCCGCAGACCTGCTGACTGCCCAGGACCAGGATGACGACGGCATACCCCTCATCCAACCCGTCAGTTGCGGGCGTGATGGCGAGCCGCCACTGATCATCCGCCTGCCCTCTTTGCGCGACGAAGCCTCGGCCATGGCCGATCACCTGAGCACAGCCCACAATGAGGGTCACGCCTGGGGCGATATGGCTGTTTTGTGCCCTGACCACGCCACCCGCGACTTGTGCGCCCAGGTGCTGTACCAGCGCAAGCTGCCACTTGAAATGCGCCGCAGCACGGGCGACTTTGACCCCTTGAGCGACAAAATCAAGGTCATGACCATGCACGCCAGCAAGGGCCTGGAATTCCCTGTGGTGGCTCTGCCTGGCGTCGGACATATGCCCGCCCAGGGTCAGGATGAGGCGGAGGCAGCGCGGGTTTTTTATGTGGCTGCCACGCGTGCCACCACGAGGTTGGTGATTGGGGTGAGTGGGGGTGGGTTATTCAGCGAAAGACTTGGGCAATGACCCTGCCCCATGCCGTCTCACGCCTGCGCAGCGCACGCCTGGCGCGCGCCGTCAAACCTTTTCGCACCCGTGGTGGCCCCGGTGAGC
>JAIFMA010000023.1 GCA_020048795.1 Rhodoferax sp. | reverse complement strand
GGCGACTGCCCGGGCAAGACCGAAATGCATGCCGATGTGCTGCGCGCGGCCAAAGTGTTTGTTGAATTTGAGCCGCAAACCCGCATGGAGGGCGATTTGCAGCAAATGCCGACCGACTTTGCCGTGACCGAGCTGTGGCAGGTGTTGGCCGGCCGCAAGATGGGCCGCGACAGTGACGCACAGATCACCTTGTTTGACTCGGTCGGGTTTGCCATGGAAGACTTCTCGGCGCTGCGTTTTGTGCTGGACCAGGCGCAGGCGCTCAAGTTGGGCGCACCGATTGACCTGATTCCCCAATTGGCCGACCCGAAAGATTTGTACCAGATGCTCAGGCCTGAGGCGACGACTCGGGTGCCAGCCGCTTCGGCCAAAGCGTGCCGGCTTACTGTAGCTGCTTGATGGCGGCCAGGCGGCGCAGGATTTGCTGCACGATGTCGGTCTGCATGTCGCGGTACAGCAGGGCTTCTTCAGCCTCTTTGGCCAGTGCCGCTGACTCGTTGTAGCTGATGTCGCGCTGCTGCAGGATCGCATCCTCGGCAATGAGTTCCTGGCCCTGGGGGGTGCGCAACCTGATTCTGACCTTGAGGCGCAACTGAAATTCACGTACCTGACCCGAGGTATTGACCCCGACCACGACTTTTTCGCGCTGTTCGCCCAGCACATCCAGCAGCACCTGCGCCAGCGAGATGGGGGCATCGGCGGTGAGCACTTTCACGCTGCTGCCAAACGAGTTTCGAAGTTCTTGCACCAGCGCAGTACCGGACGCGGGTGTGATGGCAATGCTGGAGAACGCAAAACTCTGCTCACCCCGCAACTTGAAGCCGCAAGCTGCCAACAGCCCGGCCAGACCCAGGCTCAAGCCCAGGCGGCGTCTGGATGAACCGGGGCTGGCGGCGATGACCTGTGGCCCCGGGTCGACCAGGGGTGCGGCGGATTCGGCGCTTGGGTGGGGCGGCTTCATGGCAGGCCTTACACCACCAGATTGACCAAGCGGCCCGGCACCACAATCACCTTTTTGGGGGCTGCGCCGTGGCCCAGTTTCTGGAACATCTCATGGGCGATGGCGGCCTGCTCGATGGCAGCCTTGTCAGCCCCGGCGCTCACCAGAATCGAGCCGCGCAATTTGCCGTTGATTTGCAGCATCAGTTCAATCTCGTCCTGCACCAGCGCCGCCGGGTCCACTTGCGGCCAGGGTGCGTCCAGCAAATCACCCAAAGCACCGGCGTAGCCCAGGCCGGACCACAAGGCGTGGGCCATGTGCGGCGTGGCCGGGTACAGACAGCGCAGCAAGATGCCAAAGCCCTCAATCAGCGCCACTTGGGCGCCGGCGCTGTCCGTGGCCCTGAAGTCTTCCAGAGCATTGATCATCTTCATGGCACCCGACACCACGGTGTTGTACTGCATGCGCTGGTAGTCGTAATCGACCTGCTTGAGCACAGTGTGAATCTCCAGCCGCAAACCCCGGGTTTCCTTGCCAAATTCAATGTCTTTTAGGCCGCTAGCGCCCGATACACTTGCATCAGCAGCTATTGAATCAATAGTGGATAGCTTGACCCCAAAATTCCAGACCCGACGCAGGAAACGGTAGCTGCCTTCCACGGCAGCATCGTTCCACTCCAGCGTGGCTTCGGGCGGCGCGGTAAACATGGTGTACAGGCGGGCGGTGTCGGCCCCGTATTTCTCGATCAGGTCCTGCGGGTCCACACCATTGTTTTTGGACTTGGACATGGTGCCCACGCCCTCGTAGTCTATTGGCGTGCCCACCGGCAGCTCACCGACGGTCTTGATCAAGCGGGCTCCCGTGACCTTGCCGGACGCGTCCGCCACATGCTCCACGTCCTGCGGCCAGAAGTAGTCCTTGCCACCCTTGTCGGTGCGCCGGGAGTAAATATGGTTCAGCACCATGCCCTGTGTCAGCAGCTTGGTAAAAGGCTCATCGACCTTGACCAGACCCACGGCCTCGGAATCTCCGGGGCCCTTCACCCGGATATCGCGCATCACCTTGGTCCAGAAACGCGCGTAAAGCAGGTGCAGGATGGCGTGTTCGATGCCACCAATGTACTGGTCCATCGGCATCCAGTAGTCAGCGCCCTCGGCCACCATCTTGTCTGTGTTGGTCGGGTCGCAGTAGCGCATGAAGTACCAGGAACTGTCGACAAAGGTGTCCATGGTGTCGGTTTCGCGCCGCGCTGCTTTGCCGCAGATCGGGCAGGTGACACCGGCGTGAAATGCCTCGCACTTGTTGAGCGGGTTGCCCGAGCCATCGGGCACCAGGTTGTCAGGCAGCACCACTGGCAAGTCTTTTTCAGGTACCGGCACGGCGCCGTGTTCCGGGCAATGAATGATCGGAATCGGTGTGCCCCAGTAGCGCTGGCGCGACACCCCCCAATCGCGCAGCCGCCAGGTGATTTTTTTCTCACCCAGACCTAGTGCAGCCAGGTCAGCCGCCACCGCCGCCACGCAGTCCTTGAACAACAGTCCGTCGTATTGACCAGAGTTAACAGCGACTCCGGCGCCTTTTTCAGCGTACCAATCCTGCCAAACACTCGCATCAAAAACACGGTAGGCGGGGACCGCGCCCGCAACGGGTGACGACTTCTGCTGGCAGTCTGAGGAGCCCGGCGAGGGCACGGTCCCTGCCGGTGCCAGCACGGCCACGACCGGCTTGATCGGCAAAGCGTATTTCAAGGCAAAAGCAAAGTCCCGCTCATCATGCGCCGGCACCCCCATCACCGCTCCGTCGCCATACGACATCAGTACATAGTTGCCAACCCACACCGCCACCTGCTCCCCGGTGAGCGGATGAGCCACAAACAGGCCGGTGGGCATGCCGACCTTTTCTTTCAAAGCCATTTCGGCCTCGGTGGTGCCGCCTTTTTGGCATTCCTCGATAAACGCTGCCAACGCCGGGTTGAAAGCGGCAGCGTGCGCCGCCAGCGGATGCTCGGGCGCCACCGCGCAAAAGGTCACCCCCATGATGGTGTCGGGCCGGGTCGTGAACACATACATGCGGCCCTCCCCAATCAACTGGCCCGATGCGCCCTGGATGTGGTGCGGGAAGGCAAAGCGCACGCCTTCGCTCTTGCCAATCCAGTTCTCCTGCATCAGCTTGACGCGCTCGGGCCAGCCAGGCATCTTGTCGCCCGTCACATTGGCTAACAGTTCTTCGGCGTATTGGGTAATGCCCAGGTAATAGCCCGGAATTTCACGCTTTTCCACCACCGCGCCGGTGCGCCAGCCTTTGCCATCAATGACCTGTTCATTGGCCAGCACGGTCATGTCCACCGGGTCCCAGTTGACCACCTGGGTCTTGCGGTAGGCAATGCCACGCTCCAACATTTTCAAAAACAGCCACTGGTTCCACTTGTAGTACTCGGGCGTGCAGGTGGCCACCTCGCGGCTCCAGTCGATGGCCAGCCCCATGGCCTGCATCTGCTGCTTCATGTAGCCGATGTTCTCAAAGGTCCATTGGGCCGGCGGCACACCGTTTTTGAGGGCGGCGTTTTCGGCCGGCAGGCCAAAGGCATCCCAGCCCATGGGCATCAGCACGTTGTAGCCCTGCATGCGTAAATAACGCGTCAGCATGTCGTTGATGGTGTAGTTGCGCACATGGCCCATGTGTAACTTGCCGCTGGGGTAGGGCAGCATGGAGCAGGCGTAGAACTTTTTCTTGGGCTGACCTTGCGCATTGAGCGCGCCTTCAGTCACGCGATAAGCATCTATCGACTGCCAATGGGCCTGGGCGGCGGGTTCCACGTCGAGGTGCTGGTATTTGTCTTGCATAACGGTCAATCAGGGCGGTTCAGTGACCGCGGTGCAGGGTGAGGTGAATGGGGTAAGGCCGGTCCGGCGGCCTGTGCGCGATGGGGCTAAAGCGGCTGATTTTAGGGCTTGCCTGCGGGCGGCTTGTCGTCGGCGATAAAGCCCAGGCGGCTCAGGCCGGCCTTTTGTGCCACACCCATGACCTCGACGATCCGGCCATAGGGCACCGAGGTGTCGGCCCGCAACTGCACTTCAGTGTCCGGGTTGGCTTGCCGGGCATTGGCAAACATCTGGGCCAGTTCACCGAGCGTGACGGCCTGGTCTTTCAGGTAAGCCTGTCCGGCGGCATCAATCACCACGGTCACCGATTGGGGCGGGGCCTGGGTCCTGGGGGCATCGGTTTTTGGCAGGTCGAGCCTGATCGAACTGGCCAGCAGGGGGGCCGTGATGATGAAAATGACCACCAGCACCAGCATCACGTCGATCAGCGGGGTCATGTTGATGTCGCTCATGGGCGCGGGACCCGAACTGCGATCAAGACGGCCGAATGACATTCGACGGATGCCCCGCTTCAGGCCGGCGCGGTGGCGCTGCCCATCAGCTCGCGCAAATCGCGCGCAAAGCCTTCGAGTTCGGCTTCGATGCGGGTGATCGAACGCCCCAGCACGTTGTAGGCCAACACCGCCGGAATCGCCACGATCAGGCCGGCGGCGGTCATGATCAGCGATTCGCCAACCGGGCCGGAAATCTTGTCGATGGTGACCTGGCCGGCATTGGCAATGCTGATCAAGGCGTGGTAGATGCCCCAAACGGTTCCGAGCAATCCGACAAAGGGCGCCGTGGCACCAACGGTAGCCAGCAGAACCTGGCCGTGCTGTAGCCGGGTCAGGGCGGCGTGCAACGCGTTGCGCAACAGGCGGGTGAGTTGGTGCGGGCGCTCTACCGCGTCAGCGAGTGTGTGGGTCGGTTCAATACGGGTTGCATCAAGCATCGGCAGGATCAGCGCCTCGCGGTCGAAGGCCTGAATGTTCTGCCTGGCCAGAGTGACGCTGGCCGATTGCCAAAATGCCGCAATGCATCGCGCCACGTCGGTGCTGGCACGATGCAACAGCCAGGATTTCCAGAGAATGACGACCCAACTGGCCACTGACATGGTCAGCAACAGCAGCGCCACCGCGCGGGCCAGTGCGTCGCCTTGCCAGAAGAACTCGGCCAGGCTCATTTCAGCTTGAGCACGTCAGCCATGTCAAACAGGCCCGATTTTTTGCCGCTCAAGAAACGCACCGCGCGCAGGCTGCCCTGGGCATAGGTGAGGCGACTCGATGACTTGTGAGTGATCTCGATGCGCTCGCCGGTGCCGGCAAACAGCACGGTGTGGTCGCCCACGATGTCGCCGCCGCGGATGCTGGCAAACCCGATGGACGAAGGGTCACGCTCGCCAGTGACTCCCTCGCGGGTGTAGACCGCACATTCTTTCAGATCACGTCCAATGGCGGATGCAATCACTTCGCCCATTTTCAGGGCGGTACCGGAAGGGGCATCGACCTTGTGCCGGTGGTGGGCTTCGATGATCTCGATGTCATACCCGGTGGCCAGGGCCTTGGCAGCCATTTCCAGAAGTTTCAGGGTGACGTTGATACCAACGCTCATGTTGGGTGCCATGACGATGGCAATGTCTTGGGCGGCGGCGGCGATGTCGGCTTTTTGGTCGGCAGAAAAGCCGGTGGTGCCAACCACCAGGTTGATGCCGAGTTGGCGGCAGACCGCCAGGTGGCGCATGCTGCCCTCGGGGCGGGTGAAATCGATCAGGGTCTGGCAGCCGCCGAGCCCCTGTGGCAGATCAGCGGTGATGGCTACAGCGCTTTGCAGGCCCAAGAAAGCGCAGGGATCCTGCCCTATGGCTGCACTGTCTGCCAGATCCAGTGCCCCCGTGAGTTGGCAGTCAGTGGCGTTGCTGACGGCCTCGATCAGCATGCGTCCCATGCGACCACTGGCACCCGCGACACAAATCCGGTGAAGCTTTGACATGTTGATGCCCGTGTTTCAGCGCTTGGCTGGTTCCAGCGGCGGATAGCTGGCAGGCAGGGGCGGCAGCGGTTTGGGGTCAGCCACCTTGGCGGGCGCTGCGACTGTTTTGAGGGCTTCTTCTGGCATCTCAAGTGTCGGAGCTTGGCCAGATCGACGACCGGAATCGAGTGACGCGACAAATTCTGCTTCGCTGGGCAGCGGGTCTGCCTGGGTGCGCACCAGCACGTCGCCACTGAAAAAAACCGTGACCCGACGGGCCTGGGGCTCAATACCCTGGCGCTTGAAGGTAAACACATAGTCCCAGCGATCCGCATGGAAGATACTGGTCAGCAGCGGCGTACCCAGGATGTCGCGCACCTGAAGCCGGCTCATGCCATTTTGCAGGGCGGCAACCTGTTCGCGAGAAACAAAATTGCCCTGAACAATGTCGATCTTGTAAGGTGTGACAACACTGACCAGGCGGCTGCTGGCACTGTTCACGCTGCTACAGGCAGACAGCGCGAATGTCACCACAAACAGGCAACTCAACCAGAGGAGACGAGCAGGAGAATCAGACATGGGACAGACCGGGGGCGATATGATCAGCGCATTGTACTGGCACCATTTCAAGGCACGGCCCGTGGGGTCGAAGCAAGACTGGTAACTGGAAAAACTGCATGACCAAGATTGACGAACTCAAAAACACCGGGCTCAAGGTGACGTTGCCAAGGCTCAAGATTCTGGAGATCTTTCAGAACGGGGCGCAGCGACACATGACGGCTGAGGACGTGTTTCGGGTGCTGCTTGAGGATCGCTCGGATGTGGGTTTGGCCACGGTTTACCGGGTGCTGTCCCAGT
>JAIFMA010000223.1 GCA_020048795.1 Rhodoferax sp. | reverse complement strand
GTAGCAAGGGAACAAACAGCTCGTTCAAGGCCAGCGCCAGCATGGCCGGCTCATCAGGTGGTTTGCCGGTGTAGGTGGAGTGGTAAATCGGATCAGCGCGCTGGGTGATGCGGTCAATGGTGAACACCGGGAACTCGGCCTGTTCGTTGTAGTAGCCGGTGTGGTCGCCAAACGGGCCTTCGAGCGCGTGTTCGAACCCGCTTTTGTGCGTGGCATCGGGATAGATATGGCCTTCGAGCACGATTTCGGCAAAGGCTGGCACACGCAGTTCGCTGCCCAGCGCCTTGACCAGCTCGGTGCGGCTGCCGCGCAACAGCCCGGCAAACTGGTATTCACTCAAACTGTCGGGCACCGGCGTGACGGCACCCAGAATGGTGGCTGGGTCGGCTCCCAGGGCCACGCAAACCGGGTAGGGTCCGCCAGGGTGCTGCGCTGCGTGCTCCCGAAAGTCTAGCGCGCCACCGCGGTGTGGCAGCCAGCGCATGATCACCTTGTTACGCGCCAGCACCTGCTGGCGGTAAATGCCCAGGTTTTGCCGGGCTTTGTGCGGGCCTTGCGTGATGACCAGCCCCCAGGTGATGAGTGGTGCCACGTCGCCCGGCCAGCAGTGCTGCACCGGCAGGCGCGCCAGATCGACTTCTGATCCTTCCCAAACGATTTCCTGGCACGGTGCGCTGTGCAGCTCTTTGGGTGCCATGCTCCACAGGGTTTTGACCAGGCTGCGCATGCCGATCAGTTCCTTGAAGCCCTTGGGGGCCTCTGGCTCCTTCAGCGTGGCCAACACGTGGCCAAACTGGCGCAACTCGCTGACATCGCTGACACCCATGCCCAGTGCCACGCGGCGGGTCGTGCCAAACAGGTTACCCAGCACCGGTATGTGATGGCCGGTGGGGTGCTCGAACAACAGCGCCGGGCCACCGGCACGCAGGGTGCGGTCACACAGGGCGGTCATTTCCAGGTGTGGCGAGACCTCGGCTTGAACCCGCTTGAGCTCGCCCAGCTGCTCCAGTTGGCTGATGAACTCTCTTAAGTCTCGGTAAGCCACAGTGTTGTTCTCAAAAGATTAACTTGAAATAACCGTCTGCCATAGCCGCGCAGGCAGCTTTAACCCGCAGCGCACGTCGGGTATCCGACTCC
The DNA here is from genome assembly GCA_020048795.1 of Rhodoferax sp. Taxonomy (GTDB): domain Bacteria; phylum Pseudomonadota; class Gammaproteobacteria; order Burkholderiales; family Burkholderiaceae_C; genus Rhodoferax. Next base: position 5,508 of record JAIFMA010000223.1, on the reverse strand, counting down.
GCGAATGTCCCCCGGTCTGGGCTTCGCCCAGCCCTCCTCCTTAATTTCGCTGCGTCAGACCCCCGACGCACGCCGCTAGCCAATGCCGGGCACTCTACCCCCATTTATTGGAGTCCGCCCCAACGTGGCGCGTCGGGCTGTGGCAAACCCAGCAGGGCGAGAACCCGGCTGACGCTGTGATCGACCAACTCGGCAATGCTTTGCGGGCGCTGGTAAAACGCTGGCACCGGCGGAAAGATGATGCCGCCCATCTCGGTCACATGGGTCATGTTGCGCAGATGCGCCAGGTTCAGCGGTGTTTCACGCACCATCAGGATCAGGCGGCGGCGCTCTTTCAGCATCACATCTGCAGCGCGGGTGATCAGGTTGTCTGACAGGCCCAGCGCCACGGCGGCCAGGGTGCGCATCGAGCACGGCGCCACCACCATGCCGTCGCATAAAAACGAGCCACTGGCAATGGCGGCACCAACATTGCGTACCGGGTACACCACATCGGCCAGGGTGTCGAGGTCGGCACGGCTGATGTCGAGTTCCTGCTGCACATTGAGCCAACCGGCATCCGACACAATTAAATGGGTTTGCACCCCGCCGGCCTCCCGCAAGCGCTGCAGTAGCCGTACCCCATAGACCGCCCCGCTGGCGCCGGAAATCGCCACCACGATGCCGCGCGCCACCGCGTCAGCCACCCCGGTGCTTATCATCGGCTTAGGGTCCATTCCATGTCATGTTATTGCGTGATGGACCCTTAGCGCGGTCGCAGGGTGGCAAACCGTGCCTTGAAGTGTTCCCGCGCCTGTGCCAGCACCTGGGCCGGCCTGAGCTGGGCCAGCGTCAGCGGCGGAAATTCGATCGCATCGATGGTATTTTTCACCAGCAGGCCCAGTTCTGTGTCGCCCTCCATGGCCAGGCGACGGCAGAAAAACAGCGTATCGGGGTCTTCCTGGCGGCTGGCCAGCAGGAAAAAATCATGTGCGCTGGCGCTGAGGGTCAGGTCAGCCTGGCCCGGGTTCTGGCAGACCACAAACCGGGCATCTTGCCATTCAAAGTCAAACGTCCAGTGTGCATCGGTCACGCAAAGGCGCAGTTTCTTGCCCGTCAGCAGGTCGGTCACATCACTGGCCAACTGCCGGGCCAAGGCCACATTCAGGCCGGTGACAAACAACAGCGAGCCGGGATAGGCGGGCAGGCGGCCCAGTAACTGGCCCACCGGTTTGGGCAGAACAAGAGGCTTTTTTTGCATCGCAAGGTCCTTTAATCAATCAGGCGGGGTCCCGTGCCGGTTCGATCTGCTCCAGCCCGGCTTTGCCATACCAATAGCCATTGCAGGCCTGGTCGGGCATCAGGCCGCAGAGTTCGGCATTGGCATCCAGGGCCGTAGTATGCCCGCTCAGTACCTCGGCAAACAACGCCACTACGCGCAATGTGTGCTGCGACTGCGGGCTGATGCGCAGCACGTCCACGCCCAGGGCACGCAGTGCGGGCACTTCGGGCAGCAGGTTGTGCACACGGGCCGACTGGGTCTGGATGCCATTGAGCACCAGAAACGCCTCGCTTTCGCGGGTGCGCATCAGCAGGCCATCGGGGTGGTCCAGGCATTTGAACTGGCAGTCGTCCTTGGGCAGGTTGGCGTGGCGCGCGGTAAAGCAGCGCGCCGAAAACGCCAGCGGCAGCCGGCCATAGGCAAACACCTCGGTCTGCACGCCGTCGGGGCGGCCTTGTTGCATCACCGCCAGGTCTTCACGGCCCATTTCCAGCGGCATCACCCAACGCCCGATGCCCAGCGGTGCCATCCATAACAGCGTTGGCAGGTTGTAGATGTTGAGGTGTGGCCCGGCCACAAACGGCCCCTTGCCCGTCAGGCAGTGCACCGCGCCCATGTCATTGGCTTCCACCATGAATTGGCCGTTGTCGGCAATCTTGTGCAGCACCGTCACGTCGGCACCCGACTCGATCAGCACCTGGGTTGATAACACCACCTCTTTGCCGGCATCACGCAGCATGGTGGCCAGGTCGAGCCAGTCAGACAGGCGCATCTCGTGGCGGCGCGAACAGACCGCCTCACCCAGATAAACGACATCAACCGGGCTGGTGGCCACAGATTCATAAAAGGCCAGCACCTGTGCGCGTGGCCAGTAGTACAGCAGGGGTCCGAGAGAGAGTTTCATTTCCATGGCCGGTGATAGGCGCCGAGTGTGTGCTGCTGGCCTTCGGCCACCTTGTCGAGGTCGCTGAACCAGGCCGGTTTGGCGGCGTAGCGCTGTGGGTTGTTGCGGCAACTGTTTATGGCGGCCCGCCAGACCTTGGTGACCTGGGCCACATAGGCTGGGCTGCGCTGACGGCCTTCGATCTTGATGGCGCGCACGCCAATTTTCATCAAGTCGGGCAACAGTGACAGGGTGTTGAGACTGGTCGGCTCTTCGATGGCGTAGTAGTTGTGCTCGTCTTCCACATCAAAACGGCCCTTGCACAGCGTCGGGTAACCGGCGTTTTCGCCGGGGGCGTAGCGGTCAATCAGCACGCCGTTCAGGCGCGACTCGCGGCCCTGTGGGGTTTCCACCCAGCGCACCGCCTTGGGTGGCGAGCACACACCATTGGTGTTGGGTGCCTCGCCCGTCACATAGCTGGAAAGCGCGCAGCGCCCCTCCACCATCACGCACAGGCTGCCAAAACCAAACACCTCGATTTCCACCGGGGTCTTGTTGATAACCTGCTCCACCTGCAGCATCGACAACACGCGCGGCAGCACGGCCCGCGCAATGCCAAAGTGCTGGTAATAAAAGTCAAGTGCCTCGTAATTGGTGGCCGAACCTTGCACCGACAGGTGCAGGCGCAACTGCGGCTGGTGGCGGGCAGCGTAAGCCATCATGCCCGGGTCTGCCAGGATGACGGCATCGACCCCGCTGTGGGCGGCACGGTCCACCGCACGCTGCCACAGCTCAGCCTTGGCCGCCTGCGGGTAGGTGTTGAGCGCCACAAACACCTTGCGACCCCGGTCGTGGGCGTAACGAATGCCGGCCTCGATGGCGGCCTCATCGAAGTTCAGGCCGGCAAAGTTGCGCGCGTTGGTGGCATCGCGGAAACCCAGATAGACGCAGTCAGCGCCATGGTCCACGGCCGCTTTCAAGGCCGGCAGACTGCCTGCGGGGCAGACCAGTTCGATCGTGGCAACGGGTGGCTTGGTGGGGGTCTGGGTGATGTCGGGGTTAGCAAAGGCACTCATCGGAATCGGGGGCGCTGTAAAAAACAGGCCTGCAATGTAAACCCGCAAGGGTAACCAAACCGGCGGTATGGATAAATGATGTAAATCAAGCATTCGTCAAATACCTTGGGAGAACGCAGTGGCAAGTTGGCCTGGCTGCTGCCAATGGTTCCACCGATGGCCTGTGCACTTCGGGCTACTCCAAGATTGAGCGACAGCATCGGGTCCCACGTCAAACGCTTTACTGGCATGCGATAGATACTACCAAAATGATACCGACTAGGGAGCCGTCTGGTCAGACAGGTGCTGCGACAGTAACCGGACAATGTAAAGCCCGAAGCGCGGTTCCTGGTAAAAAAGCTCCATGACTTTTTCGGCAGTGATGCCAAACAACTCACAGTCTTGCAGACACAGCGCCGACGTGCTGCGGCGTGCGTGTTCAGAAAAGATGCCAACCTCACCCAGCGTGGCACCTGGGCCGACAATTTTGCCGACCTCCGGCAACTCGATCTGACCGCTTCGAACCAGATAGAGATGGTTTGCCGCATCACCCTTGCTGAAAAGGCGCTGCCCCTGGCGAGCCAGTTGCCTGGTCATGTAAGGCAGCAGAAATTCAAGCGATTGCTGATTGGCTTGGAGGTCGTGCAGGCTTTTGGCAGTGGCCCTGATCTGTTGCAGCCGGCGCAGATTCAGCGGCAGCAAGGCCAGATGCAGCACCAGAATCGGCAACACCTTGTCGAACACGTCATAGTAAATGCCGAGCAGCGCATAAACGATAAACATCAGGTTGCTGCCAATGGCGATGGTGCGCAGCGCAATGATGGTCTTCATGAAAAAAGACAGAAACACCAAGCCGGCCGCAAGCCAGGCCACAGTTTGCATCAGCATGGTGATTGACTCCTGAAAAAAGAGGTAGGTGACAAGCTGCAGGCAGCTAGCTGGCAAAACCGGACAGGGTGTTACTGCCCCGCAAACCGCAACCACGCAGTATCAGTGACACCACATGTTCAGTCGCACGGGTCTGGCTGGCGGGTGAAAGCTCGGCCACGCCCATCACAGCGCACACCTGCACCTCAAAGTCGGCATAGGTCTGGGTGGCGGCCCAGATCGTGAAAAACAGGTGCACCGGGTCCACCGGGGCCATTTTGCCGGCGCTGATCCACTGCGCGATCACCGCTGATTTGGCCAGCACCAGCTCGCGCAGGTGGCTGGCCAGCAAGGTTTTGATGACCGGGGCACCGTGCAACAGCTCATTGGCGAAAACGCGTGATGCATGCGGACGTAGTGCCGACAGTGCCATCTTGGCACGGATGTAGGCCTCAATGGCGGTTTTGGGGTCGGCATCGGGCGTGATGGCGTGGGCCGGTTCCAGCCAGTCGGTCAAGGTCTGAGCCAGGACGCTGCGGTAAAGATCCTGCTTGGAACCAAAGTAGTAATGCAGGTTGGCTTTGGGCAGGCCGGCCGCTTCGGCAATGGCGGCCATGGTGGCACCGGCAAAACCGGCACCGGCAAACACACGTTCAGCCGCCGCCAGAATGCGGGCTTCGTTGGCCTGGCGAATCTGGCCTTTGCCAGCGTCATCGGTGGCAGGCGTATCGGGACTTGAGATCACTTCAAAAAAGAGAGCTGCTCACGCAGACTATAAAAGGGCTAGAGGCCAATTTGATGCATCAATAGTCACAGCCGGGCTGGCATGCACGGGCTGAAGGAAACAGAAGATACCAAAGTACCAGTACGGTGCTGGCGAGCGAAGTGCGACCATTCATGTCCATGCCCGCAGAAAATGGATCGCCGCGCTACGCTCGCGATGACGAATAACGGTACTTTGGTCATTCCAAACACCCTTATTTCGAAGCCGCCTCCCACACCACATGGCTGTAAGCCGCCTTGCCCGGGTCTTTTTTGATCACCGGCGAGCTGCCTGCTGCCAGCAACACCTTCACGGTGCGCTCAAACGCCGCGGGTTCCAGGTAGCCAATCTTGGGTGTGCCGGCGTTGGTGATGAGCTTGGCCACGTTTTCCATCTGGCGTTTTTGCACTTTTTCAGTGGCGCTGCCAGAGGCGTCTGCGGCCACCACAATCTTGGCGGCACCGGCCGGGTCTTTCACCGCGTCGTTCCAGCCCTTGAAGGTGGCTTTGAGGAATTTGCCCATGCGTGCCACAAAGGCCGGGTCTTTCAGCTTGCTTTCCAGCACATACAGGCCGTCTTCGAGCGAGGCCACGCCTTCTTTTTCATAGAAGAAGGTGACCAGGTCGGTTTCTTTCACGCCTGCATCGACCACTTGCCAGTATTCGTTGTAGATCATGGT
>JAIFMA010000111.1 GCA_020048795.1 Rhodoferax sp. | reverse complement strand
CTGATCTGAAAATTGAACCCCTGCGTGGCAATCTGGATACCCGACTTCGCAAGCTCGATGAGGGTTTGTACGATGCGATTGTGCTGGCGGCGGCCGGTCTCAAGCGGCTCAGGCTTGAGGCGCGGATTCGGGCTGTGTTTGAGCCCGACGTGATGCTGCCGGCTGCCGGTCAGGGTGCCTTGGGTATCGAGGTGCGCACCGACCAGGTTGAGGTGACCCAGGCGCTGGCACCCTTAATTCACCATGAGACTTGGTTGCGTATTGCGGCGGAGCGTGCCGTCAGCCGTGTCATGGGTGGCAGTTGCTCGATGCCGACTGCTGGTGCTGCAAGCCGCCTGGGGCGATGTGTCAGCCAGGCTGCCGCTGGTGCGGGTGTCGCAGCAGGCGCAGGTCATCGATTTGGCGGGTGCCGCAGCATTGGGTCAGCAGGTGGCCGAAGAACTCAAGACAACCGTGCTGATGCAGGGCGGCAGTTTGATGCATCTGCTGCACCCGGCTGATGCCGGTTGATGTCGGCCGGACCGGGCGCTGTCCATGCGAGTGATCGTGACCCGGGTGCAGCCTCAGGCTCAGTTATGGGCGCAGGTGCTGTGTCAGCACGGTCATGATGCGCTGGCGCTGCCACTGATTGAAACCGCTGGTCTGCCAGACACCAGCGCGCTACGGCAAACCTGGCAACGACTGCCAGAATATCTGGCCGTGATGTTTGTCAGCGCCCATGCCGTGGTTCATTTCTTTGCACAAAAAGAGGCTTTAGCGCAGACGGGGTATGCGCTGACAGCTACAACAATAAGAGCATGGGGGACCGGCCCTGGCACCCGCACGGCACTGCTGCAACAGGGTGTGCCTGCTGACCGGATTGATTCCCCGGCCATGCGGGGGGGGCAGTTCGATTCTGAAACACTGTGGCAGTTGGTGCAAGACCAGGTGGGCCCGGGTCAGCGGGTGTTGATTGTGCGTGGTGATACGCCGGGTAGTGCTGAACCTGCGCCGCAAGGGGTCGGGCGCGACTGGCTGGCCCAGCGGCTACAGGCGGCCGGGGCCGGGGTGGATTGTGTAGTGGCTTATCAGCGTGCTGCGCCGGTCTGGAATGCGGCCCGGTTGGCCCTGGCGGCCACTGCCGCGACAGATTCATCGGTCTGGGTGTTGAGCAGTGCTGAGGCGCTGCGCAACTTGCGCAGCCTGCTGCCCACCCAGAACTGGTCGCGCGCGCTTGCTGTTGCCACCCACGAACGTATTGCGCAGGCCGCACGCCAACTGGGTTTTGGACAGGTGGCGTTGGCCAATCCCACGCTTGACAGTGTGCTGGCCTCGATAGAATCGATGTCATGACTGTTACGACCCCACCTGACTCACCGAGCCTGCCGCTGGAGGCTGATCTGTCTGCCACTGCACTCGAGGCAGCACAGGTGGCACCCGGTGCTGCGCTGGCATCAGCCGGGGCAGGTGCAAAGCGCCATGTGACGCTGGTGGTGGCGACCTTGGCGGTATTGGGGCTCATGCTGGGCCTGATGCTGTGGCAGAAAGTCAACAATATGCAGGAGCAGTTGGCGCGCCAGAGTGCCGATGCCTTGGCGCAATCGCTGGAAGCGCGGGCCCTTGCCAGGCAGGCAGTGGCGCTGGCGCAGGAAACGGCGGCACGTGCCGCGGTGATGGATTCGCGCCTGAGCGAAGTCGCCTTGCAACGCAGCCAGTTGGATGAGCTGATGCAAAGTTTGTCGCGTTCGCGCGACGAAAACCTGGTGGTAGATATTGAAGCGGCGCTGCGTCTGGCCCAGCAACAGGCACAGTTGACTGGCAGTGTGGAGCCCCTGCTGGCAGCCCTCAAGAGTGCTGATCAGCGCGTGGTGCGGGCGGCGCAGCCGCGTCTGGCCTTGCTGCAACGGGCCATCGCCCGTGATATTGACCGCGTCAAGGCATCTGCAGTCAGTGACACCCCGACCATGCTGGTCAAGCTCGACGAGTTGATCCGCCTGGCTGATGAATTGACTTTGGCCAATGCCGTAGGGCCCGAGCGTCAGGCGCAAACCACACAGAATGCCGTCAGTGCACCGGCCCAAACCTGGTGGCAGCTTGGCTTGTTGCTGCTACAGAATGAGGCACGTGGCTTGGTTCGGGTCGGTCGGGTGGAGGCACCTGAGGCGGTGCTGCTGTCACCCGAGCAATCATTTTTTGTCCGGGAAAACTTCAAGCTCAAGCTGCTGAATGCGCGCTTGGGTTTGCTGTCGAGGCAAATCGAGTCCGCTCGTGCTGATATGGCGGTGGCGGAGACGACCCTGAAAAAGTATTTTGATGCCAATGCGCGCAAAACGCTGGCAGCCGCCAGCTTGTTGCAGCAGGTGCAGGTGCAAATGCGCAACCTGCAGTTGCCGCGGGTTGACGACACCCTGGCCGTACTGACCACTGCTGCGGCAGGGCACTGACATGCGTCTCGCCCTCTGGTTCCTGGGGCTGTTTGGCGTGGCCGTGGCACTGGCCTTGTTTGCCAGCGGCAATGACAGCACCCTCACGGTTTTCTGGCCACCGCACCGGGTCGATCTGTCACTCAATATGGTGCTGCTACTGCTGGGCCTGCTGTTTGTCTTGATGCATGTGGCGCTCAAGGCCTTGGCAGCCCTGTTTGCCATTCCGGGGCAGGCGAAATTGTGGCGCGTGCGGCATCAGGAGCGCGTCATGTACTCGGCACTGCTCGATGCGCTGTCGCATTTGATTGCCGGGCGTTTTATTCGGGCCCGCAAGGCCGCTGAACTGGTGCTGGCACGCGAAGCCGCCATGACGCGAAGTGGCGATGCCGCGCCGGATGCAGCGCGACTGCGGGTGCTGTCGCATTTGCTGGCCGCCGAAAGTGCACAGGCGTTGCAGGACAAGTCTGCCCGTGAGGTACATTTTCAGCAGGCGTTGTCGCAGGCGGCGCTGCATGAAGCCAGCAGTACCCGGGATGGCGTGCTGCTGCGTGCCGTGCGTTGGTCACTGGAAGACCGCGATGCCGGTGCGGCGCTCGATTGGCTTGACCAGTTGCCGTTGGGGGTGGGTCGTCGCACGGTGGCGCTGCGTTTGCGCCTGAAGGTGACGCGTCTGGCCGGTCACACCGATGGAGCCCTGGAAACCGCGCGCTTGCTGGTCAAACACCGGGCATTTTCCGACAGTGCCGGGCGCAGTCTGGTGCGGGCGCTGGCCCTGGAGCTGTTGCAGACGGCGCATGACCCGGCGGCGTTGCAGACGGTTTGGGGCAAGCTCGATGTGTCTGAGAAGTGTATGCCTGAGGTGGCCACTGCGGCTGCCGGACGTCTGCTGCGTCTCGGGGGCGATGCCCACACGGCGTTTGAATGGTTGCTGCCGGTTTGGGATCGCATGATCGATGCCACCATGGGCCTGAGCCAGGAACAGAAAATAATCCTGATCCGGGTCATGGAAAACGGTTTTTCGGCCACGGTTGAGGCCATCGACACGGCCTGGTTATCGCGCATCGAACATGCCCAGCGGATGCAGCCGGGTGATGCTAACCTGTTGTATCTGGCCGGTGTGGCGTGTCTGCATCTGAAGCTGTGGGGCAAGGCGCAGCAATTGATCAGGCAGGCCTTGCCGCGTCTCAACGATGCCGGCCTGCTAACCCGGGCCTGGCAGGTGCTGGCCGAACTGGCGCAACGCCAGGGCGATGAGGTGCAGGCCGGTGTGGCCTGGAAAAATGCGGCGCAGGCAACTTTGCGTCGAAAAACCTGATTCACATCAAAAAAATGCGTTGATCATCCTGTGTGTGGTGGTTCTTTGCGTGACGTGGCTTGATTTCAAGTCTATGATTTGGCAATGACTACATTCATCGAACATATTGTCAAACTGACCGACCATCGTGACCGTGACCTGCTGGAGTTGACGTTGTCAAAGGCGTTGATTGACTTGCTGCCGGTCAGACGCATCGTGATTGCCAGGGTCATGCGCGAGGATGGGGTGGGCCGCTGGCTGGAAGTGGCCCGACTTGATGCCCAGGGCGGTGGGCGCGTGATTGACCCGCAGCGGGTTGATTTCCAGTCGCTGGTCATGCTTGAAGATGCCAGTGATCGTTACGAGTGTCTGACCACCCGTAGCCGTGTCGAAATCGCCTGGGCCGGGCCGGACGGTCCGCGTATCACCATGTTGCCCTTGTTTTCTGATTCCCGCTCGGACGATCAGGGCGTGCTGGAGTTGCACTCTGATGCCGCACTGTGCCCTGACGACCTGACGCTGGTGGACTACTTGCGGCGGATTTATCGCAACATGTATTCTCTGCTGGAGTACAGTGACCGCGACGCATTGACCGGTCTGCTCAACCGCAAATCGTTGGATGATGCCTTCTACAGCGCTGTGCTGGAAGATCTGGATGGTGCCACGGTGGCACCGGCCGCGGTGGAAACGACGGGGCACGAGCGTCGCCATCGGGTTCCGGTCAATTATTGGCTCGGTTCGGCCTGTGTGGATAACTATGCCCTGATCAACGACAAGCATGGTCGTGCCGTGGCCGACGAGGTGTTGCAACTGGTCGCACGTATCATGAGCAATACCTTTCGAACCTATGACCGCCTCTACCATTTTGGTGGAGAAGATTTCGGGGTGTTGATGCATTGCCCTGATGAAGCCCTGGTGTTGTCCGCCTTTGACCGTTTTCGGGCCAATGTCGAGAAATTCAATTTTGCCCGGGTTGGCCGGGTTACGGTGAGTTGCGGGTTTACCAGTGTCATGGCCGATGATTCCCCCAAGACCGCCATGGAAAAGACCCAGCTCGCGGTGGACTTTGCTCGCCGGGGTGGTGGCAACAAGGCATGTAGCCATCTTGGCCTGGTGCAGCGTGGTTTTTTTGGCGGACCGAGCAGTCGACGAAAACAGGGTCGTGATGAAGTAACGTTGTAGCAAAAAGGACACCATGGGTGTCCTTTTTGAGTGTCGGTCAGGACAAGCCCTTAGTTTGTCAACTCGGCGTTTTCAAATGGCAGTTTGATGCTGCGCAGGTCGCGTCGGGTTTCCACCAGCACCAGCGCACGATCATCCGTCACCACGGCCGGTGGCCGCTCACGGGGTAGGTGGAGGGCCTGTGGTTCTGCCGCAATCGCGGCTTGGACTGCGGCTACCTTGGTGGCATCCGAATTGATCCAGCTCAGGCCTGAATGCCGGGCCATTTGCACCAACTCATCCAGCGGCAAGGTGTAGGACGGCACCTTGGGCAGCTTTGCTGGCGGCGCGTCGGCTTGGGCCGTGGTTACTTCAGCCGATGCCGCGATGGGCGGCGGCACGGTTGTGACCCGCGGTGCGACCACGGCTGCCACGTCGGGCCCGGCAGGTGCCGCCGCCATGACTGGCGCAGGCGGACTTGCCGCAGGCGCTTCGCTGTCTGGCGGGCTGCTGGCTGCCGGTGGTGCGGTGAAATAGGACTTGCGTGGCGTGCTGTCTGCGACCTCGCCGGCCGGGGCATCGCCGTCGAGCGGCAGGTTGGATTGCATGTTTTCAGCGCCGTTGCGTTCACTGCGAGCCTTGCGATCACGGCCATAACGGTCACGCGAACGTTTCTCGCGGGGGGCGCTGTCACTACGATTGCCGGGTTCGTCGTCAGCATGGGCTGACTCCGGCAACGGTGTGACGGTTTCGTCCGCTGCATTGATCGGGTTGGCCGGTTCGTCCAAGCGGGCCTCATCACTGGGCCTGGCGCTGCGTGGGGGGCGGCGGTCACCGCGGCCACCGTTTCGGCTACCTCGGTCCGTCCGTGGCTCGCCACGGCCGGTGTCAGCCGCGTTGACCAGGGTCTGTGGTTCCAGGTTGTCGTTGACGCTGGGGGCACCCGCGGGGTTGGCCTGGACATCCTGCCGTTCACGCGGGCCACTGGGGCGTTCGCTGCGGCTGCCGCGTTCGCTGCGCCCAGTTCGCCCTTCCTGGCGTGGACCACGTCCGTCAGAGCGCGGGCCGCGCCCGTCTGGCCGATCGCCACGGGGTTCGCCACGTCGGCTGTTGTCGCGCCCAGGGCGGGCATCGCGGTTGTCGCGCGACTCCGCAGGCGCAGCCACCGGCACCGCTGGGGTGGGTGGGGCGACAGCTGGCGCGGGGACGAACAGATTTTTGAGCCAGCCGAAGAAACCCTTTTCAACCACCACGGGTGTGACCACGCCGGGCCCTGGCTGCGGATGTTTTGCGGCGACGGGTGTCACGGCGGGCTCGGGCCTGGGTGATGCCGCCGGGGCCGGTGCATCCGGCAGCACACCCTTGATCACCGGGGTTTGCCGGTTGGTTGGCTCTTGCGAGCGGCGTGTCACAGCGGTGGTGTCTTCCACCTCTTCGGCCATTTTGTAGCTGGCGGTGATGTTGTCCAGGCGTGGATCGTCGTGTTTCAGGCGTTCGAGTTTGTAGTTGGGGGTCTCCAACGACTTGTTCGGAACCATCAGCACGTTGATGCGCTGTTTGAGTTCAATCTTGGCAATCTCGGTGCGTTTTTCATTGAGCAGGAACGAGGCCACTTCAACCGGTACCTGGCACAGCACCGAGGCGGTGTTGTCTTTCAAGGACTCTTCCTGAATGATGCGCAGGATCTGCAGCGCGCTGGACTCGGTGTCGCGCACATGGCCGGAGCCGCCGCAGCGCGGGCAGGGGATGGAAGCACCTTCGGAAAGCGCCGGGCGCAGCCGCTGACGGCTCATTTCCATCAGGCCGAACTTGCTGATGGTGCCAAACTGCACCCGGGCACGGTCTTGCCGCAGCGCGTCACGCAGGCGGTTTTCCACATCGCGGCGGTTGCGGCTTTCTTCCATGTCGATAAAGTCGATCACGATCAGACCACCCAAGTCACGCAGGCGGGCCTGGCGCGCCACTTCTTCAGCGGCTTCCAGGTTGGTGCGGGTGGCGGTTTCTTCGATGTCACCGCCCTTGATGGCGCGCGCCGAGTTGACGTCCACCGACACCAGCGCTTCAGTGTGGTCGATCACGATGGCGCCGCCGCTGGGCAGCGTCACGGTGCGGGCATAGGCC
>JAIFMA010000214.1 GCA_020048795.1 Rhodoferax sp. | reverse complement strand
TTGGCTCGCAGCCCTATGTGCATTTTGCGCAGACTTACCACAAGCCGGTGGTGATCACCGGTTTTGAGCCGCTGGACGTGATGCAGGGCATTTTGATGCTGGTGCGCCAGATGAACAGTGGCCGCGCCGAGGTTGAAAACGAGTTTTCGCGCGTGGTCACACCCACGGGCAACCTGGTGGCGCAAAAAATCATGGCGCAGGTGTTTGAATTACGCGAGAGTTTTGAGTGGCGCGGCCTGGGTGAGGTGCCCCACAGTGCCCTGAAAATCCGCCCCGAACTGGCCGCCTGGGACGCCGAAGTCAAGTTTGACCTGACCTATGCCAGCGTGCCCGATCACAAGCAGTGTGAATGCGGCACGATTTTGCGCGGCATCAAGCGCCCGGCCGATTGCAAACTGTTTGGCACCGTCTGCACACCCGAGAGCCCGATGGGCTCATGCATGGTGTCCAACGAAGGGGCTTGCGCCGCGCATTACTCTTATGGGCGATTTCAGGTTGTAGCCCAGGCAACCAGGGCGCAAGCAGCTACTGATTAGATAGCTGATCAATTCAAACCTAGACCATGACCACCAAGAAAAACTACCTGCGCCCCATCGACTTCAAACACGGCCGCATCGACATGACGCACGGTGCCGGTGGGCGTGCCGCAGCACAACTGATTGACGAGCTGTTTGCCGCCGCCTTTGACAACGAGTTTTTGCGCCAGGGCCACGACGGCGCCTTGCTGCCACCGCTCCAAGGCCGGCTGGTGATGGCCACCGACGGCCATGTGATCTCGCCGCTATTCTTCCCCGGTGGTGACATTGGCTGCCTGTCGGTGCACGGCACGGTCAACGATGTCGCCATGTCGGGTGCCCGGCCGCTGTACCTGGCCGCCAGCTTCATCATCGAAGAAGGTTACCCGCTGGCGGACCTGAAACGCATTGTGGAATCGATGGCCGCCGCTTCGCGTGAAGCCGGTGTACCCGTCGTCACCGGTGACACCAAGGTGGTCGAAAAAGGCAAGGGCGACGGCGTTTTTATCAGCACCACCGGCATCGGTGTGGTACCCGATGGCCTGCTGATTGACGGCCGCCAGGCCAAGCCCGGTGACGCGATTCTGGTTTCCGGCACGCTGGGCGAACATGGCGTGGCGGTGATGTCGCTGCGCGAGTCACTTGAATTTGAGACCGCCATTGAGTCCGACACCGTTGCACTGCACACCCTGGTGCAGGCCATGCTGCAGGCACTGCCCAACCCGACCGACCTGCATGTGCTGCGTGACCCGACCCGCGGGGGGCTTGCCACCACCCTCAACGAAATCGCCCGTCAATCCCAGGTCGGCATGAGCCTGGTTGAGGCCGACATCCCGGTGTTGCCGCAGGTTGAAGCCGCGTGCGAGCTGCTGGGTCTTGACCCGCTGTATGTCGCCAACGAAGGCAAGCTGATCGCCATCTGCGCCCCCGAGGTCGCCGACACCCTGCTGGCCGCGATGCGCGCGCACCCGCTGGGTGCAGCGGCCAAACGCATCGGCACAGTGACGGCAGACGACAACTGCTTTGTACAGATGGCCACCCGCTTTGGCGGCCACCGCGTGGTGGACTGGCTCAGCGGCGAGCAATTGCCGCGCATTTGCTGATCGGCTGGTTGTGATTTTTGAAGCAGGCGCGCTTTGGCCTGGGGGCCAGCATGAAGTCCACCACTTCGCGCTGTGTGAACACGGCATCGCGCTCGTCGCCGTCCGAATCATGCGCCAGCCGCTCCACCGCCTGAGTGATGGGGCACAGTCCCAGAAGAAGTGGGTGATGGATAAGGAATGGCTGCAAGATAGGCGTGCCTGGAATCACACACCCGCTTGTCAGCCAATCACAATCGCCCGAAAGTCATTCACATTGGTCAGCGTTGGCCCGGTGATGACCGAATCGCCCAGTTGCTGAAAGAAGGTGTGCGCATCGTTGCTGTCGAGGTAGCTGCGCGGGTTCATGCGCCGGCCCCAAGCGCGCTCAAGCGTATCGGGGGTAAGGATGGCACCGGCAATTTCTTCGGCGCCGTCCACGCCATCGGTGTCGCCCGCCAACGCATAAACGCCCGGTGTTCCGGCCAGCGCCAGGCCCAGCGCCAGCAAAAATTCCACATTGCGGCCACCCTTGCCTTTGCCGCGAATCGTCACGGTGGTTTCGCCACCCGAGAGCATCACACAAGGCCGCTGAAACGGCTGGCCGTGCAGCAGCACCTGGCGCGCCATGCCAGCGAGCACCTTGGCCACGTCGCGTGACTCGCCTTCCAGGCTGTCGCCCAGAATGTACGGGGTAAGCCCGGCATCTCGTGCCACCCGGGCGGCGGCCTCCAGTGCCATTTGGGGTGCGGTGACCATGCGCACGCTGCTGTTTTGCAGCCGTACATCCGTGGGCTTGACGGTTTCGCCTGCGCCGCTTTGCAGCAAGCGGCGCGCGGCGGGTGACAGGGCGATTCGGTAGCGCCCGGCGATCGCCAGCGCGTCGGCGCAGGTGGTTGAATCACCCACCGTGGGGCCAGAGGCGATATCGGTGGGCGAGTCGCCTGGCACGTCAGAGATCAGCAGCGTGAGCAGTTTGGCCGGGTAACAGGCCGCAGCCAGGCGTCCGCCTTTGATGGCTGACAAATGCCGGCGCAAGCAGTTGACTTCAGAAATCGTAGCACCTGACGCAAGCAGAGCGGCGTTCACAGCCTGTTTGTCTTGCAAAGTCAGGCCGTTGCCGGGTGCCACCAGCAGCGATGAGCCACCACCCGAGATCAGCGCCACCACCAGGTCGTCAGCCGTCAGACTGCTGACCAGTTGACGGATGCGCTGCGCTGCCTGTAACCCGGCGGCATCGGGCACCGGGTGCGCGGCTGGGATGATTTCGATGTGCTGGCACGCCACTTCATAACCATAACGGGTGACCACCAGGCCTTCGATCGGACGGTTGTCTCGCGCGCACCACAGGTCTTCAAAAGCACGCGCCATGGCCGCCGATGCCTTGCCCGCACCAATGACGATGGTGCGGCCATTGGGCGCGGCTGGCAGGTGTGCACCCAGGCACAGCGCGGGTTGCGCTGCCGCCACGGCGGCATCAAACATCTGGCGCAGCAGGGCGCGTTGGGCGGTCGGGGTGCTGTCGGGTACAACCATGCGGCGATCCTGAAAGAGAAACTGCCAAATTATCAGCAGGATCGGCGATTCACATGAAAAATTGGCGCTTACTACACAAGCGGTTTGCAACAACGCATTGCGCTTGTCAGTGCGGCCGAACTGTTCAAGCTTTTTTTGCTTGACCCCTTAGACAAGGCGAAGTCACAACGACACGGATGATTTAGAAGTGAAATGAGTCCTTGGGGATGCGGAAATCACTGGCTGCCATCCACTTGTTTTTGTTTGGCAATGCGTTTTACTCCCTCACCCTGCGGGAAAGGGGGGAAATTCCACATCGCGTTGAATCAGGCCCGTCGGTAGCCCCACATGGCTATGGCGCTGGCAGCTATTCATGCCACGAACGACCTGCGGTGCAGACCCTAAAATTCGCGCCATGAAACGCATCGTCATGTTTGGCGGAGGCAGCGGTAGCCGCGACATCACCATGGCGCTGTGCCGACAACGCTACGACATCACCCGGGTGGTGCCGGCCTGGGACAGTGGCGGCAGCTCCAAGGCGCTGCGCGAACGTCTGGGCATTCTGGCCATGGGCGACATCCGCCAGGCACTGATGACGCTGGCACACGGGGAAGAGCGGGCCAGCGCCGTGGTGCGGTTCTTTAACGCGCGCCTGTCCGAAGTCGGCAGTGCCCCCGAGTTGCAAGCCGAGTTTGACTTTTACGCCAGCGGTGCCCATCCGCTGCTGGCCACCATGGTGCCCGATGTCCGCACGGCAGTTCTGCGCTGCTTGCGGGTTTTCGCTGACGGCATGGGCGAGGGCTTCGACCTGCGCCGGGGCAGCGTCGGCAACTTTGTGCTGACTGGCGCTTATCTGGCGCATGACCGCGACATCAACGCTGCCATCGCTGTTTTTCGGCAGTTGTGCGGCATCGCGGGTCAGGTGTGGCCGTCCACCGCCGACGATACCGTGGCGTTGCAGGCGCGGTTGCGCGACGGCAGTGTGGTGGATGGGCAAGACAAGGTCACGGCGCTGCCCCCTGCGCAAGCGCGCCAGGGCATCGCCGAGGTGCGGCTGTGTTGCCGCTTGCCTGACCTTCAAGCGTGCCGCGATGCCGAGGCAGATGCCATGCTGCCACCCACCGCCCACCCGGCGGCGCTGGCGGCGATAGCTGCGGCGGATCTGATGGTGTTTGGGCCAGGCAGTTTTTTTACCAGCACGCTGGCGCATTTTTCGGTGCCAGGCATCGCCCAGGCCATCGCACAAACCGCGCCCCAGGTGCCCAAGGTGCTGATCGGCAACCTTCTGGAGTGCCCTGAGACCACCGGACGCAGCCTGGGCGAACTGGTGCAGGCCTTTGAGCGCGCAGCGGGTGCCGGGGTGCTGACGCATGTGCTGGCCAATCGCGGCTGGGTCCCGTTTGTGCGTGTGGTCGAGGGGTTTCGCTACCTGACTGAGGGGCGGGTAGCGCCTGTTGAGCCAACGCAAGTGCTTTTTGATGACTACGAAGACCCGTGGCAGCGTGGCAGACACGATGCCGGCAAGGTGGCGGCAACCCTTGGCGCACTGATGTCCTTGTGACAATCAACGCACAGCAGGCACGAAGTCAATTTGGCTTATAAATGTAGGGACCTTGACGCTTTTGTGCTGCCAACTTGGATATATCTGATTTTCGGTAGACAGCAGATTTGGGGTCGGATCCCAATTCGGCGCTCTGGTGTGCGCCTGCGACAAATCAAACTGCGTCCGTCAAAGGTGTCTGGTCGCCCCAAACCAGTGAAATACTCTGCCTCATCCGGCTGAAATTCTGTTCAAGGTGTGTGACAGTTCAGCGGTCACTCATTCATCACGGTCACAGCATGAGTGATCCGGTAGTAAAGCCCATAAGGGTCATCGTTGAGCACCATAAAGTGGCCTTCTACGACCACCGGCTCCAGACTATATTTCACCGGTGTCTTTGTTTTCACTTCCACCATGCTCTCCGGTCCACCGGGCAGGCAAAACGCGCATGTCAGCGGCACCGAGGTGAGCAAGAAATGTCGTTGTTTCTCGCCCGGCTCCAGGGGCATCATGAAGCCCTGGATGCGCTGGGTTTTGCCGTTGAGTGCCTGCACCTGTTCGGGGTAACTAGGCAATGCACGTTTGTTGACCAACCTGGTTTTCACGTCGGTCAACAGTGACCAGGGCAGCACATCAGCGCGCGGGGGCAAGGGCGCAAACGGGCTGTTGGGGCTATGCACCCCTGGGCCAGTTCCCGCAGGCAACCCCCCTGCAATGGGCGAACTCAGCTGCGCCAAGCCGGGCACGGGCATCATGGCGGCACCCAGCGTGAGTAGCAAGGCCAACGCAGCCGCGTGGGGCACACCCTGGCCAGATGGCGCAAACGTTGGCAAAAATGACAATCGCTTCATGACACTCCTTCACAAGCTCATGATGTTAATGCTCGTGTTTCATGCCACAAAATTTTCCGATGGCAACACCCTTGCATTCCAGTTGCAATTGCTTCTCGCACACCGCGTCAGACTTGCCGGCTTCGAGGCATTTGGCAGCGTTCTCATGCGCTTGCGCCATGATGCGGTGACGCGCAATATCTTCTTTGGTGGCTTTGTCCAGCTCAGCCGCTGACGCTACGGATAAAATAGCTGCTGCCGCAATTCCCATAAGGGCTAGAGTCCAATTTTTCATAAATTTATTTGCCTTGTAAAAGTTCCAGCACACTGACACGATACGCCCCCAGCGCCGGCAAAATCGCCGCCATCAAAGACACCCCCAGTGCCACAGCGGGCACCATCCACAACCCTGCTGGCCAGGCCATGCCGCCAATCAGCAAGGAGTTGTCCAATTGCAGCAGCCAGGCCAGTCCGGCCGTCATGGCCTGCCCGGCCAGCACGCCCAGCACGGCAGCCAGCACACCCAGCCACAGGGCTTCCAGCAACAACAGGGCTGCCACTTTGCGTGGCGGTGCGCCCAGCATGCGCAACAGCGCCAAATCGCCACGGCGCTCGCGTACCGCGCTCCACAGCGCAATGAACACGCTTAAACCGGCGCTGAGCAACAGCACGCCGGCAAAGGCGCGCAGCACGTCGGTGCCCAGGCCAAGCATGCTCAAGAGTCGGGTGATTTCCAGCGCCGGGGCGGCGGCCTGCATCTCGGTGCTGGTGTTGACATGGCGCGGAAAACTCACCGCTGCCAAGGGTGACTTGTAGCTGATCAAGGCCATGGTGACCTCACGCTCGTCGATCATGATCTGGCGGTCTTCGTCGTCCACCGCGGTGTAGTCTTCGTGCACTTTCCACACCGAGGCGGTGTCGGTCAAGATCAACCGGTCCAGCACGCTGTTGCTGGCTTGCAGAATGCCAACCACGGTGTAGGTGCTGTCGCCATGCACGTGGCCACCCTCGCCCAGGCCGTGCGTGCCGACAAAGGTATTGCCCATGGCCAGGCCCAGCTTGCGCGCGGCCGTGGCACCCAGCACCACCTGCATCGGCTCAGTCCAGAGCTGCCCTTGCGCCAGTTTGGCCTGGTAATGGGTGATGTAGTCGTGCGAGGTGCCCACAATACGAAAACTGCGCAGGCTGTCGCCCAGACTGATGGGGATGAGTTGCGCCACCATCGGGTGCTTTTGCAGCGCTTGCACCGCTTTCAGGGGCACGTTGCCGGGCGGCACATCCATGTGGAACACGCCTGCCAAAATCAACTGCATCGGGCTGCCCTTGGCACCCACCACCACGTCAATGCCTCGCAGGTCGCGCTCAAACGCTTTGTTGAGCTGGTTGGACACCAGCAGCAAAAACGTGATGGAGGCCAGCCCCAGGCTGAGCAGCAGCAGATTCAGCGCCGCACCCAGCGGGCGCGACCAAAGGTAAGTCCAGGCCAGGGAAAAGGCTTTCATGATTGCGCCATCACTACGGGCTGGGCTGGCGCTGGTCGCAGGAAGTTGACCTTGCAAATATCAACCGCCTTAGGCAGGAAGGTCGCCACGCGGGCATCGTGGGTAGCCATCACCAGCGTTGCACCCAGGCGCTTGGCGGTGGTCAGCAGCAATTGCACCGCGTCGGCAGCCGCCGCATCGTCGAGGCTGGCGGTGGGCTCATCGGCCAGAATGACCTGGGGTTTAAGCAACACGGCACGCGCCAGTGCCACCCGCTGCGCCTGGCCGCCCGAGAGTTGGGCGGGCAAACGCTGCGCCAACTCGGCCACACCCAGCACAGACAAAGCCGCAACGATGGCTTGCGGGTCTTGCGCCGCACCGGCTGCCCATTGCGCTGTCTGCAGGTTTTGCGCCACGGTGAGCGCGCTGCTCAAATGCAATTTTTGCGGTAAAAAGCCGATAGCCCTTGCCCGCCATGCGTCAGCTGCTATATTTTTGAGTGCATTCAAGGCTTGTCCGGCGACCGTGATCTGTCCGGCGCTGGGTGCCACCAGCGCCGCCGCCAGCGCCAGCCACGTGGATTTGCCACAACCCGAAGGGCCAGTAAGCAGCAGCACCGCGCCTTGGGGCACATCCACATCCGGCAAAGTGAGCATGGGGCCTTGCGGGTACTGATAACCCAGGCCTTGGGAGCAAATCATTGCCCTGCCTCTGGGCCAGGCTCTGCAACTGGCGCCGGTTCAGTGTCAGCGGGGGGTGTCGCCGAGGCCGCGCTGGCGCAGTCGGCACACACGCCGCGCACCGCCAGATCCAGACTCAAGCCCTGGTAACCCAACGCTTTAAGCGCTTGTAGCGCACTTTGCGCGGCCACTTCCAGATCCAGCGCATTGCCTTGCAAGGCCCCGACCAGCGGGCTGTCACGGTGGCAGCTCTGGCATTCAAAGTGTGGCAAGGCGTGCACGCTGGCGGGCATGGCCTGGTAGCGACGCACGCGCTGGGCATCGACCCGGCACAGCAGCAGGCCAACTTGTGTCAGCCGGTCGATCAGGCGGTAGAGCGTGACGCGATCCAGCACCGTGCCTTGTGTGCCGTTCACCTCATCAGACTGCAACGCTGTCTGCAACTGGGCATGGGTGTAGCTGGTGTCCGGATGCGCCAGCAGCCAACCCAGCACCCGCCTTGCTGCAGCCGTGCGGCGCAAGCCGTGGGCCGACAGCAGCGCGTCGATGGGGTCTGGCAGCAGGGATTTGGGTTGAGCAGGCATGGCGATGACAAAACACGTATTTTTTTAAACAAACTATATATTGCAATTGAGTTGCGTTAAACTTTAATGCAATCCAGTTGCGATAAACTATACCGCAAATCCATCGCGCTTCGTTCATCACGCTCTTTTGCCCTCACCCATGTCCACCGATTCCCATACGCACAGCCATGGCCAGCCCGCCACCAGCCATGCCACGCCAGCCCGCAGCGTGCTCGCCTGGCCGGCCTGGCTACGCGTAGCCGCTGTGCTGCCACTGGTGCTGCTGCTATGGCTGGCGGTGCTGTGGGCCAATGAAGGAGCTGGCCTGTGGTGACCATCGACAACTTGACCGTGAGCTACCGCCAGCATCCGGCGCTGCACCACATCAGCGGCCACTTTGTGGCCGGCGCGCTGACTGCGGTGATTGGGCCCAACGGTTCGGGCAAAAGCACGCTGCTCAAAAGCATCATGGGGCTGCTCAAACCCTCGGGTGGCGGCGTGCGCACCGACACACCACGCAGCCGCATGGCCTACCTGCCGCAAGCCACCGAGATCGACCGCAGTTTTCCGCTGCAGGTGCGCGACTGCGTGTTGCTGGGCTGCTGGAGCACGGTGGGCGCGTTTGGCGGTGCCAGCCGTGGCATGCGCGCGCGCGCCGATGCCGCCATCCACGCGGTGGGACTGGAAGGCTTTGAGGCGCGCACGGTGGGGTCGCTGTCCAGCGGGCAGTTCCAGCGCGTGCTGTTTGCCCGGCTGCTGATGCAAGACGCACAAGTGATCTTGCTCGATGAGCCCTTCAACGCCATGGATTCGCGCACCACTGGCGCGCTGCTGGACCTGATTCACCAATGGCACACGCAAGGCCGCACCGTGGTGGCGGTGCTGCATGACGACGCGCAAGTGCGCGCGCATTTTGACCAGACCGTGCTGCTGGCGCGCGAACTGGTGGCCTGGGGCCCTACGGCGCAGGTGCTGACCGAGCCGAATTTGCAACGCGCACGGCTACTTGCCGAAGCCTGGGACGACAACGCCGAGATTTGCCACACCGATGAAGTGGTGGCCGGGTCACATCCATGAGCACCACACTGCAAACCCTGTGGGACATCGGCATTGGCCCGTTTGCCGAATTTGCCTTCATGCGCCGCGCCTTGGTGGCCACGCTGGCTTTGGCCATCAGTGCCGCGCCACTGGGCGTGTTTCTGACACTGCGACGCATGAGCTTGCTGGGCGATGCCTTGAGCCACGCGGTGTTGCCCGGCGTGGCGGTGGGCTTCATGCTGGCGGGCTTGTCGCTGCCGGCAATGGCGCTGGGCGGTGTGGCTGCGGGCCTGCTGGTGGCGGCGGCGGCGGGGGTCATCAGCCGCGCCACCACGCTCAAGGAAGACGCCAGCCTGGCCGCCATATACCTGCTGGCATTGGCGGTGGGCGTGACGCTGATCTCGCGCCAGGGCAGCCAGCTCGATTTGCTGCACATTTTGTTTGGCAGCGCGCTCGGCGTGGATGCGCCTGGCTTGCTGCTGGTGGCGGGGGTGGCCAGCGTCAGTGTCATCCTGCTGGCCGCGCTGTACCGCGGCTTTGTGCTGGAGACTTTTGACCCGGTGTTTCTGGCGGCCGCTGCCGGGCGCAGTTGGAACCGTGGCTGGGTCTGGCAGCAGGTGTTTTTGATGCTGGTGGTGGTGAACCTGGTGGCCGGGTTTCAAACCCTGGGCACGCTGATGGCGGTGGGCTTGATGATGCTGCCCGCCGTTTCCGCCCGGCTGTGGCACGACAGCCTGGCCGCGCAACTGCTCAACGCCAGCGCGCAAGCCGCCGTGGCCGGGGTGACCGGGCTGCTGCTGTCGTACCACCTCGACACGCCCAGCGGCCCGACCATCATTGGCTGCGCCGGGGTGCTGTACCTGGTCTCGCTGCTGGTGTCACCTGGCGGCTGGCTGCCGCAAATCCTCAAACGCCCGCACCGGGTGGGTTAATTAATCACTGAAAGGAAATCCATGAAACGCACCACGCTCAAACTTTTTGCACTTTCTGCCCTGGCTGCCAGCGGCTTGTTTGCGACCCAGGCCAACGCCGCCGAGCCGCTGCCCGTGGTGGCCTCGTTCAGCATTCTGGGCGATCTGGTGCAGGTGGTGGGTGGCGAGCGGGTCAAGGTCACCACCCTGGCCGGGCCAGATGCCGATGCGCACGAATTCAGCCCCAGCCCGGAGCACGCCAAGGCGGTGCTGGGCGCCAAACTGTTCGTGGTGAACGGCCTGAGTTTTGAGCCCTGGGCGCAAAAGCTGGCCAAGTCTGCCGGTTACAAGGGTGAAACCGTGGTGGCGTCCAACGGCGTGAAACCGCGCCAGATGGCCGCGCAGGCAGGCCATGCTCACGCCGAGACCGACCCGCACGCCTGGCAAAACCCGCTGAATGTGCTGCAATACGTGAGCAACATCGCCGCCGGTCTGGCCAAGGCCGACCCCAGTGGCGCAGCCATCTACCAGGCCAACGCCGGGGCTTATACCAAACAGCTCAAAGAGTTTGATGCGCAGGCCAAGGCGCAATTTGATGCCATTGCCCCGGCCAAACGCAAGGTGATTACCTCGCACGATGCGTTTGGCTACCTGGCTGCGCGCTATGGCATCACCATGCTGGCCCCTGAAGGCGTGAACACCGACAGCGAACCCAGCGCCAAACACGTGGCACAACTGATTCGCCAGATCAAGCGCGAAAAAATCAAGGCCGTGTTTGTGGAAAACATGAGCAACCCCAAGCTGATTGAGCAACTCAGCAAGGACGCGGGGGTAAGCGTAGGAGCCACGCTGTACTCAGATGCTCTGTCTGACGCCAGCGGCCCGGCACCCACCTACATGAAGATGATGAACCACAACCTGACGCAACTGGTGGCGGGGATGAAGCTGAACTAGCTTTTGCTGGCGTGATGCCAACTTACCAAGTTGCACCCGGCAAACAAGCCAGGTGGTGGCGCACTCGCGGCACCGGCGCGCTGACGATGGGGGAAGTTCTGGGTTTTGGGCCTCTGGGTCCCATGTCGAATGTGACGACTTCGACTGGGTCAGCCTCGTACCGCCGGTTTGCCTGCTGTGCTGATCGCCAAGTTTTTTCTGCTACCAAAAATATTGCTACTTGTGTAGGTGGAACAAGGGCTACAGGCCAATTTGGCTTACAAAACTGGGCCCTCAGCGACGCTGGGTCGCCAATTTTGAAGTAGCTTCCCACAAGCCATTCAAGTACACCGCCCCCAGCGCCCGGTCATACAGGCCATAGCCGGGCTTGCCGGTTTCGCCCCAGATCATGCGGCCATGGTCCGGGCGCACATAGCCGGTAAAACCCACGTCATGGTAGGCCTTGACAATGGCCGCCATGTCCAGCGAGCCGTCGCACGAGTTGTGGGTGGACTCGTAAAACGTACCGTCAGGCTCGACCTTAACATTGCGCAAATGGCCAAAGTGAATGCGGCCCTGGCCGCCAAATTCCTGCACCAGAGACGGAATGTTGTTGCACAGATCAGCACCCAGTGAGCCCGAGCACAGCGTCAAGCCATTGGCCTCGGAGTCGACAATGCTGATCAACCGGGCCAGATCGTCACGGTTCTTGACAATACGCGGCAGGCCAAAGATGGGGCGTGGCGGGTCGTCCGGGTGCATGGCC
The DNA here is from genome assembly GCA_020048795.1 of Rhodoferax sp. Taxonomy (GTDB): domain Bacteria; phylum Pseudomonadota; class Gammaproteobacteria; order Burkholderiales; family Burkholderiaceae_C; genus Rhodoferax. Next base: position 9,411 of record JAIFMA010000214.1, on the reverse strand, counting down.
ATCTTGATGCCCACTTCTTCAGCCACCGGGATGATGGCCTTGAGGAAGTATTCCAGATGGGACCATAACGCTTCTTCATCCACAGCCTTGTACTCGGCCAGCAGGCTTTTGAGTTGTTCGGGCTTGTAGCTGGCATCCCAACCGGGCAGGGAAATGCCTTTTTCGGGGTCGATCTCGGCCACCGCCTGGGCATCGAACGCCAGCGTGAAGGAGCCGTCAGGCAACTGTTTGGCCATCTCGGTGCGGGTCCAGTCAAACACCGGCATGAAGTTGTAGCAAATCACCTTCACGCCCACTTGCGCGCAGTTGCGGATGTTTTGCTGGAAGTTGGCGATCAGCCGGTCGCGCGTGGGTTTGCCGAGCTTGATGTCTTCGTGCGTGGGCACACTTTCTACCACTTCAAACTTCAGGCCGACACCTTCAATGCGCGCGCGCAGGGCTTGCAGTTTGTCCAGCGGCCAGACTTCACCGACGGGCACGTCGTAGATGGCCGACACAATGCCATACATGCCGGGGATCTGGCGGATGTATTCGAGCTTGACGGGGTCGGACTCGCCGTACCAGCGGAAGGTCATTTTCATGGGGTCAGTTCCTTGAGGGGTGGGGGGATCACAGGGCGATCTGTATCGCCGTGGCAACGTCGGGGTTGCGCGCCAGGTCAGTAAAACCGGCCTGCAGCTCGGCCACAAAACTAGCGTTGCCGATCAGATCGGTGCCAAACACTTTCTGAATTGATAGCAGGTTACGCACGATTTCATTGGGCTGCAGGCTGATTTTGGCTTGAGCCAGGATGTCGTCAGACAGGGGATCGTTGAGTTTGTCGCCGGGGGTGTGGGCGGTCTTGACGGCAAAGTGCATCCAGGCGGCAATGGCGGTAGCCAGCGTCGGTGACGGCAGCCCGGCTTTGATACGGTCGCGCAGCGTGGACAGTAGGCGCTGCGGCAGTTTCTGTGAGCCATCCATGGCGATCTGGGCGGTGCGGTGTTTGATGGCCGGGTTGGTGTAGCGCTGTTTCAGGCTTTCGACATAGGCGGCGGTATCAACGCCTTGGGGGGCGATCAGCACTTCGCGGATTTCCAGCCACAGCGCATCGAGCAGGTGGGTGATCAGCGGCAGTTGCATGGCATCAGCCACGGTTTCGCGCCCGGTGAGCTGGCCCAGGTAGGCCAGCGTGGAGTGGGTGCCGTTGAGGCAGCGCAGTTTCATGTTTTCCCAGGCTTCGATTTCATCGGAGAACACCGCGCCGCCAATCGTCCAGTCGGGCCGGCCCATGGTGAAGTGGTCTTCGATGACCCATTGTGAGAAGGCTTCGGTGACGACTGGCCAGGCATCCAGCATGCCGAGCTGGGCGCTGATGTTGGCACGGTCAGTGTCGGTGGTGGCCGGGGTGATGCGGTCGACCATGGTGCAGGGGAAGGCCACTTCGCGGGTGATCCAGTCGGCCAGTTCGGCATTGACTGCCTGGGCAAAGGCCACAACAGCCGCTTTGGCGCGTTTGCCGTTGCTGGGCAGGTTGTCGCAGCTCAGCACGGTAAAGGGGGCGATGCCCGTAGCCCGGCGCTGTTGCAGGGCGCGCACGATCAGGCCCAGAATGGTTTTGGGCGTGGCCGGGTTGGCCAGGTCGGCCTGGATGGCGGGCATTTGCAGTTGCAAGTCGCCGCTGCTGGGGTCGAGGTAGTAGCCTTTTTCGGTGACGGTCAGGCTGACGATGCGGGTGCTGGGCGCACGCATGATCTGCAGCAGTTGGCCGTCGTCGTCTTCGCCGCCGAGCACTTCAAGGATGGCACCGATCACCTGGAGCTGGTCACCTTGCGGGCCCATGGCGGCCAGGGTGTAGAGGCCGTCCTGCGGTTGCAAGGCGGTCTTCATGGCAGACGACACGATACCGGCACCGACGATGCCCCAGGCCAGGTCACCCGATGCCAGCACGGCTTCGGTGTACATGGCCTGGTGGGCGCGGTGGAAAGCCCCCACGCCCAGGTGCACGATCGACCGCGCCACCTGGCTGCGCGCATAGCTGGGGCGCTGGATACCAGCGGGCAGTTGGGTCAGCGTTTGGTTACAGAGTTTCATAGGGGCTGGTTCTGGTCAATGTGAAGTAGCTTTCATGTCCGGCGGTAGATGGTGTCGATGAACGTTAGTCGGTCACGCCGGGAATGGCGAAGTAGTTCTTGGCGTTGTTGAAACTGATGTCCTGCACCAGGGTACCCAAGGTGTCGAAGTCAGGGGGAATCTCACCGTTTTCCATCCAGCCACCGACCAGCGCACACAGGATGCGGCGGAAATACTCATGGCGCGGGAACGACAAAAAGCTGCGCGAATCAGTCAACATGCCGACAAAGCGCGACAACAACCCCAGATTGGCCAGGCTGACCATCTGGCGGCGCATGCCCTCGATGTGGTCGTTGAACCACCAGGCTGAGCCCATCTGGATCTTGCCCGGGCTGGAGCCATCCTGAAAACAGCCCATCACCGTGCCGAGCACCTCCAGGTGGTTCGGGTTGAGCGAGTACAGAATCGTCCTGGGTAGCAGACCCTCGCTTTGCAACACATTCATGAAAGCCGCCAGTTTGCTGGCGATCTGTTCGTCGTTGACCGCGTCATAACCCGTATCTGGCCCCAGCCTGGCAAACATGGCGCTGTTGAGGTTGCGCAGCGCTGCCAGGTGCAACTGCATGGCCCAGCCGCGCCGGGCGTTCATGCGACCCACATCGAGCAGCACGGCGGTCTTGTAAGCATCGGCCTCATCACGCGTCAGCGCGGTGCCGCCCAGCAGCTTGGCAAACACGGCATCAAGTGCCTGCTGGCTGGCGAAGGTGGCAAACGGTGCCACCAGGCCGTGGTCGGAGGCGCGGCACCCCAGCGCATGAAAGACGGCGTGACGTTTGTCCAGCGCGGTAATCAGGTTGGCATAAGAGCCAATCGACACGTCGGCGGCAGCGCCAAGTTTCTCGATATAGCTTTTCCAGACCAGCAAATCGTCGGTGGCCAGGGCCCGGTCGGGCCGCAAGCTCGGTGTCATGACTGGTTCACCAGCCTGGCGCGCAGCAGCGTAGGCGATGTGGTGTTCCAGGCTGTCGGCAGGGTCGTCGGTGGTGCCAACAGCACGCACCTTCATGCGCATCAGCAGCGAGCGCGCACCAAACTCGGTCTGGGCGATCTGGGCGTTGCAGGCTTCCCAGATCATTGGCGCGGTCTTTTCATTGAGCGGCTCGCTGACACCAAAGTAGCGCTGCAACTCCAGATGCGTCCAGTGGTACAGCGGGTTGCCGACCAGCCGTGGCACGGTGCGTGCCCAGGCCAGAAATGTCTGGTAATCGGGTTCATGGCCGGTGATGTCGGCTTCAGCCACACCGTTGGAACGCATGGCGCGCCATTTGTAGTGGTCGCCACCCAGCCAGGCGTGCGCCAGATTGCGAAACGTGGTGTTGCCCGCGATGTCCGCTGGCGGCAGATGGCAGTGGTAATCGATGATCGGCATCGGTGCCGCGTAGTCGTGAAACAGCCGCCTGGAACATTCGTCAGGCAACAGGAAGTCAGCGTTCAGAAAGGGCTTCATGGGTGGTTTCCGTGTCCATTACGTTAGCAAGCTGCGAACTCTACACCAAATTGAACATCAATTCAATAAATATGAAACAGTGTTTTGGTTACCCGTCACCGGCTGACTGGGCAGCCTGCCGATGGATGATGCCTGTATCCTGACACTTTGCCACGACACACCCGGGGCTGCTTGAATCAATAGGTCTGGCCGTCACCAAACTTGTAGAGCGCAGCATCGCTCGTTTCGTCAAAACCGGGCAGATCAGACTTCTGCTCCTGCACCACCTTCAGGGTCTTGGGCAATGCAAAGCCGGTCAGCGGATTGGTGACGTCATCATGGGTTTTTCTGCATCGGCGTGAACCCTCGGAACAGCCATCCGGGCCGGCTAAAAAGTCAACGAAGAATGGCGAATTCACCAAAATGAAAATATGTTTCAAAAAATATTGAACAGTGTTTGATTTTGGCGTATATTCGCCGAACTTGCTGAGGCAAGCTGGTGCATCCGAGTAAGTTGGTTCAGTGGCATTTTTCTGTTTATTTCTAACAAAGAGGCAATTATGAAAAGCAATTTGAAGAAGGTTCTGGCAGTAGCGATGGCTTGCGCGTTGGCCGTTGGCAGTGCTGTGGCCCGTGATTTCCGCTCAGCGGACGTGCATCCGCTGGACTACCCCACGGTGATGACGGTGAAAAAAATTGGTGAGATCGTCAGCCAGAAAACCGGTGGCAAGTACAACATCAAGGTATTTGGCAACAGCTCGCTGGGGTCTGAAAAAGACACGGTTGAGCAGGTCAAGATTGGTGCGCTGGACATGGTGCGCGTCAACACCGCTGCGTTTCACGGCATCGTTCCAGAGTCAATGGTGCCCTCGTTCCCCTTCATCTTCCGTGACATCAATCACTTCCGCGCAGCCATGAACGGCCCGGCCGGCGACGATATTCTGGCCGCCTTTGACAAAGCCGGTTTTGTCGGTCTGGCGCTGTGGGAGTCTGGCGCACGCTCGATTTACGCCAAAAAACCCGTACGGAATTTGGCCGATATAAAAGGCATGAAGATCCGCGTGCAGCAGTCTGACCTGTGGGTCAGCCTGGTGCAGGCCATGGGTGCCAACCCGACACCGATTCCATGGGCTGAGGTCTACACCGCTTTGAAGACCGGCCTGGTGGATGCCGGTGAAAACAACTATCCCTCGTACGAAACCGTCAAGCACTACGAAGCCGCACCGGTGTTCAGCGAAACCCAGCACGTGATGGCCCCTGAAGTGCTGATCTTCTCCAAGAAGGTCTGGGACACCCTGAGCAAGGAAGAGCAGAAGATCATCCGTGACGCGGTCAAGGAAACCATCCCCTACTACATTGACCTGTGGGGCAAAAAAGAGCAGGCTTCCAAGGCCGCTGCCCAAAAAGCTGGCGCAACTTTTGTGACCGACATCAACAAGGCCGAGTTTGTCGGCGTGATGAAGCCGGTGTGGGACAAGTTCTCGCCCACACCCGAGCTGAAAGCTTTGGTCCAGAAAATTGTCAATACCAAGTAATTCGGGGTAAGGCAAAACCGTTTGACGATGGTGCCCGAAAGTGTCTTGACGCTTTCGGGCTTTTTTTGGAGTGATGCAATGCAATGGCTGACTTGGCTGAATTCGCGGTTGTCCAGATGGGCGCTCTACCTCGCCGTGACCTGCCTGATGGGCATCGTTGGCGTGGTTTTTGGCTCGGTCATCTGGCGTTATGTGCTCAATGACGCACCGGCCTGGTCGGAACAGGTGGCGCTGATTCTGGTGATCAACGTGGCGATGTTTGGCGCCGCCGCCGGCGTGCGTGACGAGGGGCACATCGGCATGGAGTCGCTCACCGGGTTGCTACCACCCAAGATGCAATTCTGGGTCGGCAACGTGGTGGGCGTGGTCACCATTGTGTTTGGTGGTTTTCTGTGCTGGGGTTGCTGGACCATGGCCATGTCGGTCTGGCCCAACCTGATACCGACCCTGGACATTTCAGAGGCCTGGCGTTACCTGCCGTGTGTGGTGGCGGGCATCATGATCATCCTGTTTTCGATTGAGCATTTGATTGCCATGTCGACCCACAAGAAAGTGACTCCATCATGGCACTGACTGTTCTTTGCCTCAGTTTTCTGATCTTTTTGCTGCTGGGCGTGCCGGTGGCGTTCTCGATCGCCTTGAGCTGCATTGCCACCTATTGGGTGGAAGGCTTTCCGCTGGAGCTGGCGTTTCAGAACATGATCTCGGGCATGAACGTGTTTTCGTTCCTGGCCATTCCATTCTTTATCTTTTCGGGCGAGCTGATGCTGCACGGTGGCATTGCCGACAAGATTGTCAACTTTGCCCGCAACATGGTCGGCCACCGCCGGGGTGGCCTGGGCATGGCCAATGTGGTGGCCTGCACGCTGTTTGGCGGTGTCTCGGGCTCACCGGTGGCCGACGTGTCGGCCATGGGCGGCGTGATGATCCCGATGATGAAGAAAGAGGGTTACAGCGCCGACTACGCCGTCAACGTTACCACCCACGCCTCGCTGTGCGGGGCGCTGATGCCCACTTCGCACAACTTGATCATCTATGCCTTTGCGGCATCGAGCAGCAGTGGTTTGCTGGCCGGGAACAACATCATGGTCAAAGGCGTGTCGATTGGCGAGCTGATGTTTGCCGGCCTGCTGCCGGTGCTGGTTCTCATGGTCTGCATGTTATTTGCTGCCTACTGGGTGGCCAAGAAAAACGGTTACCCGATCCGCGCCGACGGCTCCAGCCGCCTTGACAGGTTTGCCGGCTGGAACGCCGTGCTGACTTCCGGCGTGGCCGCGTTGCCGGGTATGTTTGTAGTGGTGATCATTCTGGGCTGCATTTTGATGGGTGTGACCACCGCCACAGAAGCGGCTGGTATTGCGGTGGTGTATTCGCTGTTTCTGACCTTTGTCGGCTACCGCACCATGACCTGGGACAAATTGATGAAAGCGGCGGCCAAAGCGGCCAAGACCACCGGCGTGGTGCTGCTGCTGATTGGTGTATCGACCATGTTCCAGTACATCATGACAATTCTGGAAATTCCCGACCAGACGGCCAAGCTGTTGCTCAGCGCCACCACCGACCCGCTGGTGATGTTTTTCCTGATCAACCTGATTTTGTTCCTGCTGGGTACGTTCATGGACATGGCATCCACCATCCTGATTTGCACGCCGCTGTTTTTGCCGCTGGCGATTCAAATGGGCATGGGGCCGGTGCAGTTTGGCATTGTGATGCTACTGAACTGCGCATTGGGCCTGAACACACCACCAGTCGGGACGACGCAGTTTGTCGGGTGTGCCATCGGTGAAGTGTCGGTAGAGCAGGTGATGAAGAGCATTCTGCCGTTTTACAGCGCTCTGTTCATTGTGATGCTGGTCGTCACGTACTTTCCGGCATTCTCGACCTGGATACCCAGCCTCATCAAAGGTGCGCCAGTTTATTAACACAGTTGCTATGTTGTTTATAGCTTTTAGCGCTTTATTGACAAGGGCTACAGCCGATTTTTTATTAATTTGGACATCACTTCCGAATCAGCCGTGGCCAAACTCAAAAAGTAATGCGGTTCGGTCATTGCCGCGCAGGCGGCAATCCAGGTCTGGCAACATGTTGCGAGCGATGCTGGAATCCCGCCTGCTCGGCAATGACGAGTACTGCCACGAATTATTGAGAAGCTGCCGAATCAAGTGCTAAGGCCCAAGGAATGACCATGACCCACTCTGCGCTGATCCGTCTGCATGCCAACGACGATGTGTTGATTGCCACACAGCAGTTGTTGCCAGGCATGGTGGTGGCATCTGAACACCTGGGGGTGCTCGACCTGGTGCCGCCAGGCCACAAACTGGCGGCGCACATGATCAAGGCGGGTGCGGCGGTACGCCGCTACAACCAGATCATCGGGTTTGCCAGGTGCGACATCGCCGCGGGTGGCCATGTGCATTCGCACAACCTCGGTATGGGCGAGTTCGAGCGCGATTACGCGGTTGGCCAAGGCGTCAACGACTTGCCGCGGGCCGCCCAGTCAGCCACTTTTAGCGGTTTTCAGCGCCCCAACGGCAAGGTGGGCACACGCAATTACGTGGCGGTGATGGCATCGGTGAACTGCTCGGCCACCGTGGTGCGCGCCATTGCCAGGCATTTCAGCCAAGAACGCCTTGGCACTTTTCCCAATGTGGATGGTGTGCTGGCGCTGCCACACCCGCTGGGATGTGGTCTGGGCGCGGTGGGCGAAGGCATGAGCATCTTGCGGCGCACGCTGGTGGGTTACGCCCGGCACCCCAACTTTGCCGGTGTGTTGTTTGTGGGCTTGGGCTGTGAGCAGAACCAGATCGCGCCAATGATCGAGATGGTGGGTGCGCACGAGCCCGGCATGTTGCAAAGCCTGGTGATGCAAGCCGAAGGCGGCACCACGGCGACGATCAAGAAAGGCATTGCCGTGGTTGCTGCCATGCTGGAGCGCGCCAACGCCTTCCAGCGCACCGAGGTGCCCCTCAGCCATCTGATTGTGGGGCTGAACTGCGGCGGTTCGGACGGCTACTCTGGCATCACCGCCAACCCGGCACTTGGCGGCGCCTCAGACTTGCTGGTGGCCCATGGCGGCACCACCATTCTGTCGGAAACCCCTGAGATTTACGGCGCCGAGCATCTGCTGACGCGCCGCGCTGCCAGCCCCGAGATTGCGCAAAAGCTCATTGACCGCATCGAATGGTGGAAAGACTACACCACGCGCAACGGCGGCGAGATGAACAACAACCCCTCGGTGGGCAACAAGGCCGGCGGCCTGACCACCATTCTGGAGAAGTCCCTGGGCGCAGTGGCCAAAGGCGGCACCAGCACGCTCAAGGGTGTTTTTGAGTATGCGCAAGCCATTGATGCCAAGGGCTTTGTCTATATGGATACGCCGGGTTATGACCCGGTCTCGGCCACCGGACAGGCCGCCGGTGGCGCGCAGATCATCTGTTTCACCACCGGGCGCGGCTCCGCCTTTGGCTGCGCCGGTGTTCCCACCATCAAACTGGCCACCAACAACGCGCTGTTTGAGCGCATGCGTGACGATATGGACGTGAATTGTGGTGACCTGATCACCGGCACCCCCATGCCAGAGATCAGCCAGCGCATTTTTGATGCCATCGTCCGCCATGCCTCCGGCTTGAAGGTGCGCAGTGAAGCACTGGGCTACGGGCATGACGAGTTCTTGCCGTGGCAGGTTGGTGCCGTCATGTAGACGCAACATTGATAGCGCGACTCGCAGTCAGTCAAAGGGCTGCAAGCACTTTTAACCAAACCACTTCAGGAGTATCAGCATGGCAGCCAAAGACCGCATGGCAGTTCTCTCGGCAATGATGGACCAAAGCATCATTCCGGTTTTTTATCACCCCGACCTTGAACTTTGCAAAAACGTCATTCAGGCCTGCGCCAATGCCGGTGCCAAGTGTGTCGAGTTCACCAACCGGGGTGATTTTGCTGCACAGGTGTTTCTGGATGTCACGCGTTACTTTGCCAAGGCAGACCCGTCGGTGATCATGGGCGTGGGCTCGATTGTGGATGCGCCGACCGCCGCGCTGTTCATTGCCAATGGGGCCAAGTTTGTCGTTGGGCCGCTGCTCAATGCCGAGGTGGCCAAGGTGTGCAACCGCCGTGGCATCCCCTACAGCCCGGGCTGTGGTTCGGCCACCGAGATCGGTGATGCGCAGGAGCTGGGCGTGGAAATTGTCAAGGTGTTCCCTGGCTCCTGCGTAGGTGGCCCGGACTTTGTCAAAAGCGTGATGGGGCCGATGCCCTGGACGCGCATCATGCCCACTGGCGGGGTCGAGCCGACCGAAGACAGCTTGCGCAAGTGGTTTGGCGCGGGCATTGTGGCGT